>JAOAPT010000803.1 GCA_025463045.1 Candidatus Solibacter sp. | reverse complement strand
CGCACCAGTTCGTATCCATCCATGGTCGGCATGAGGATGTCGGCTATCACCAGGTCCGGCCGCTCGGCCTTCGCGAGCTCCAGGCCTTCGGCGCCATCGGCGGCCTGCAAGAGCCGGTGGCCGCCATAGCCCAACAGAGCCGCAAGGTATTCGCGGTTGGCGGCGCGGTCGTCAACAATCAGGATCACCGCCACTGTTACTCGTCCCCGCCTTCAGCCAGGCAGGCGCGAATCTCGGCCAGCAGCAGCTCCGGCTCGATCGGCCGGCACAAGAAGCGCGTCGCGCTCAGTGCCAAGCCGTTGATGCGCGCCTTCTCGTCGATCATGCTGGAGGTAATGAGGACGAATGGCACCGGCCGCAGCCTCGGATCCTGCTTCACTGCCTGCAAGAAGTCGTAGCCGCTTCCGCCGGACATGCAGGCGTCGGAGAGGATCAGGTCGCAACTGCCGGCGCGCGCCAGCGCCAGACCATCCTCCATGGTGAAGGCAGTGACTACCTTATAGCCCGAGGGCTCGAGAATGCTCCGTGCCAGCTCCAAATTGATCGCCTGGTTGTCCACCGCCAAAATAGTCTGCCGTTGCGGCGCCGCGACTGGTGCAGTCCGGCTATCCACCACCGGGGGGCGCGGCGCCGCGGCCCGCCTTTCCAGCGGCAGAAAACCCTCGACTTGCCGCACGAAGATCTCCGGATCGATTGGTTTCGCCAGATAGCCGTCGAAGCCTGCCGCCAATACGCGGTCCCGATCGCCCACCATCGCCGGCGCCGTCACCGCTACCAGGGGGATGGCGCACAGCTTCGGATGGATCTTCAGCCATCGGGCCACCTCGAAGCCCCCGATGTCCGGCAGTTGCACGTCGCACACGATCAGGTCGGGGCATTCGCGAAGGGCAATACTCAAACCTTCGCTTCCAGTCTCCGCCGCGAACACCCGGTGACCGGAGGAATTCAGCAGATAGGTCATCAGCTCCAGGTTTGCCGGATTGTCTTCCACAATCAGGACTCGTGCGCTCACTCTTGACCCCTGTCCAACACCAGCGTGAAGATGCTGCCTTTCCCGTACTCGCTCTCCAGCGCGATGTGACCGCCGAGCAATTCGGCGAGCTTCCTGCTGAGGTGAAGGCCAAGGCCGGTCCCTTCCTGCCGGCGCCCGCGGGGCGAGCCCACCTGCGTAAACTCCTGGAACAGCCTGGCCTGATCTTCCGCGCGAATTCCCACCCCGGTGTCGCAAATACGGAATGCGACCCGGTCCGCACCGTCCATTCGCCTCTCCACCCGGATCGATACGCGGCCACCCTCGGTGAACTTAATGGCGTTGCTCGTGAGGTTCAGCAGGATCTGGCTGAGGGCCCGCCGGTCCGCCTGCACCGCCAGGTCGCCTGCGTCGACGCTCGCCAGAAACTCCAGACCCTTAGCCTCTGCCGCCGGCCGCAGCGCCGCAGCCACCTCGTCCACCACCCGGCCGCAATCCACCGCCTCCAGGTTGATCTCCACCTTGCCGGATTCAATCTTGGCCAGGTCCAGCAGATCGTTTATCAGCGAGAGCAGGTGTCTGGCGCTGGACTGCACGGTGCGCAAGTGCCGCTCCTGGTCGGGAAGCAAGGGTCCCGGCAGCTTCATCAGCAGCGTGCCGGTGAAGCCGATGATCGCGTTCAGCGACGTGCGGAGCTCATGGCTCATGCTGGCCAGGAAGTGGTCCTTCGCCAGGTTGGCGTTCTCCAGCTCCAGGTTCTTTTCCCGCAAAGTGTTTTCGAAGCGCCTACGCTCCGTCACGTCGCGGATCGAACTGCTCACCACCACTCCGTCTTCCGTCTCGATAGGGCTGAGGCTGATCTCGACCGGGAATTCGCTGCCGTCTTTGCGAAGGCCGTACAGGTCGAGCCCGCTGCCCATCGGGCGCACCCGCGGATCGTGAAAGTAGCCCGCGCGGGACGGCGGATGCTTGTGACGTAGAGGTTCGGGGACCAGCATCTCAACGGTCTGGCCGAGTAACTCCGAGCGGGCGTAGCCGAACAGCTTCTCGACCTGGGAGTTCACCAGGAGGATCTGCCCTCCCTGGTTGACGATCACCATGGCGTCCGGCGCCGATTCCAGAAGTCCGCGGAACTTCCCTTCCGCGTGCGCCGCAGCCACCTCATTAGTTGCGTCTTTCGAGACCAGCAGGTACCCGGTATGCAGGCCCCTGGTATCGAACCGCGGTGTGGCCACCGCCCGCGTCACAAACCGCGATCCGTCCTTGCGCAACCGCGTCAGCAGGCCTTCCCACTTTCCGCGGCGCAACGCCTCTTGCAGAATCGCCGCGGGCTTCCCGGCAGCGATATCCTCCGGCGTGTGGAGTATGTCCGCCTGCGCCCTTCCAATGACCTCTTCCGGTTCGTAGCCATACAGCCGCCGGGCTCCCTCATTCCACAGCAGGATTCTCCCGTTCAGGTCCTTCCCAATAATTGAGTATTCGGTGAAGGACTGAAGGATCTCCACGATGAACGACAACGCGTCATCGGGGCTTGCGCCGGCAAAGGCTGTGTCCAAAAAGCATCCTCGCGGAATCTGCCCGCACCCTCGCCGCGTCCACCGGGAGTTCGGGGCGCGGCGAGGCGGCGAGCATGCAAGCAGATCTCTCGCCCCAATGCTAGCTGTTGGGACTCATATTTGAAATCCGGGAAGGTACTCAAAAAACGGGCAGGAATCTCACGATTCTTCCGGAGGGATCAATCCATGGCGCATGGCGTGGCGGATCAGCTCCGTCTGGTTTTGAATGCCCAATTTCTGCATCAGGGCTGCGCGATGATTTTCCACGGTTCGCGGGCTGATGTGAAGGAGCTCGGCGATTTCGCCGTTCGTCTTTCCTTCCGCCACCATTTGCAGCACTTCGCGCTGCCGCGGCGTGAGCGTCTCGTGCGGATCGAACGGCCCGGTGTTGGCTTGGTCGATGTAAGCCTGAATTGCAATTTCCGTCACCGGCGGGCTCAAAAACCGGCGGCCGGCCGCCGCCTCGCGGATGGCCCGGAGCAGGTTCTCTTCCGTGCAGCCCTTGAGTACATATCCGGTAGCCCCGAGTTGCAGCGCCTGGGTGATGAATGCCACGCTGCTGTAGATGGAGAGTACCACCGCCCGCGTCCGCGGCGAGCGCTCCCGAAGAATCCGCAGCGCCTCCAGTCCGCTCAACCCCGGCATCATCAGGTCGAGAACCAAAACGTCCGGCTTCAATCGCTCCGTCAGCCTCACCGTCTCCAGACCGTCCGCGGCCACACCCACGACGGAGAAATCCCGCTCCGATTCCAACAATGCCTGCATGCCCCTTCGAACGACGGCGTGGTCGTCCGCCAATACCACAGTTACTGCCATAGTCTCCCTTGGTTGGGGTAAGCTCCAGTGTGGCTACGCTGCCGCTTCATCTCCTGCATTTCTGAGCGGCAGCTCCACCGAAACCGTGGTTCCACGGCCCGGAGCGGACTCGACCGTCATTTCCCCTCCTAACAGCATGGCACGCTCCTGCATGCCGGCGAGCCCGCGGGTTCTCGCTGCGTTCAGCGCAGCCTCCGGATCGAATCCGCTACCCCGGTCTTCGACGCGCAGGTTCAGCACGTTTCCATCGAGCCAGACGCGCACGACGGCGCCGGCTACGCCCGCATGGCGCGCCACGTTCGTCAATGCCTCCTGGATGATGCGATAAGCCGCCGTTTCCACCTCGGTGGCAAAGCGTCCATCCAAACCTTTGTGCTTGAAATCCACCAGCATTCCCGTCGTCTCCGTGAACCGCTCGAAGAATGCCAGCAGGGCAGGCAGGAGCCCGAGTTGATCGAGGTCGGCCGGCCGCAGATCGAACGACAATCTGCGCACCTTGCCCAGAAGCTCGTCGACTATGCTCCGCGCCTGATCGAACCGGGTCTTAACGGCGCCGACCGGCCATTCCCCGTTGGGCTTGAGGAGGAGGCGGAGGCCAGTCAGCAACTGCCCGATCTCGTCATGCAACTCGCGGGCAAGATGTTGGCGCTCGTCCTCCTGCACCGCCAACAGCCGGCGCGAGAGCGTCTGCAGCGCCGCGTCCGCTTCCTTCCGTTTGGTGATGTCCAGGTGCACGTCGTAAACCGCGATCTGGTCGCCGGGAAGCGATACCGGCACGCTCACCGCCAGCACATGGAGCGGGCTGCCATTCTTGCGCCGGCGCACCGACTCGGTTTCCACACGCTGCCCCTGCGCAACCTGTTCCGTGCGCCTCTCAAACTCTTCCTGCGCGTCTGCTGGAACGATCAACTCACTCAACCGTCGGCCCACAGCTTCGCCGGGGCTGTACCCGAAGAGCCGCTCGAACTCCCGGTTCACTCGGACCACCATGCCGTCACGGTCTACCAGCGTGATAGCCTGCGGCGCCTGCTCGAACAGCTCATCCAGAAGGTTTTTCTGCTTCTGAAGCTGGTCCACCAGCCCGGTCACCACCGTTGCCAGCATGACCATCACGCTCACCGCCACGATTCCAGCGAGCCCCAGCGACGAAATTAGCCCTGCATTCGCAAGGTTGAGCGCCATGCCGGAGACGGTGAAACTGACGGCAGCCATGCCCGTGTAGTGCATGGCTGCGATAGCTACGCCCATCGAAAGCGCGCTGCCT
>JAOAPT010000791.1 GCA_025463045.1 Candidatus Solibacter sp. | reverse complement strand
ATCGAGACATTTCGCGAGCGAGGCGGGAGCTGAGCGGGGAAAAAATCTTTAGCCGCCGATGAACGCCGATGAACGCGGATAAGAGATGGGAAAGGGGAGCGGCGATCACCGCAGGTGCTCGTGGGCGAGGCGCATGAAGTTTTGGGGGAGGACTTTGTCGGAGCCGGACTTGATGCCGATGTCGACGGTGGTGCGGCTGGGGGAGTGAACATCGCGGTAGACGGCGCCGGGGATGGCGATGTTGGCGATGCAGGCGGGGGCGAGGGAGACTCCGAGTCCGGCGGCGACGAGGCGGACGAGAGTGGGCCACTGCGGGGCTTCCTGGACGATGGTGGGGAGGAAGCCGCTGTGCTGGCAACAGGCCATGGTGCGATCGAAGGCGAGCGGACCCATGCGGCGGGCGAAAAAGATGAAGGGCTGGTGCTGGAGGTGCGCGACGCGCAGGATGCGCTTGCGGGCGAGCGGGTGGCCGTCGGGGAGGACGGCGACGTAGGGTTCCCGGAAGGCGGTGGTGATGTGGATGCCGTCGGTGGGATCGCCATCGCGGAGGAAGGCGAGGTCGATGGTGCCATCGAGGAGCGCGGGGATTTGGGCGGCGGTGACGAGTTCGCGGAGGCGTAGTTCGACCTTGGGGTAGAGGCGGCGGTAGGCCTCGATAGCGGCGGGCAGAGGGGTGAAGATAACGGACTGGCTGAAGCCGACCGTGAGGGTGCCTTCCTCGCCGCGGCCGAGGCGGCGTACCTGGGCGAGATCGTCATGGACCTTTTCGATGGTGCCGCGGGCGCGTTCGGCGAGGAGTTGTCCGGCGAGGGTGAGCCTGACACCGCGCGTGGTGCGATCGAAGAGGCGATGTCCGACGATCTGTTCGAGACGGCGGATCTGCTGGCTGAGGGGCGGCTGGGCGATGCCGAGGCGCTGCGCTGCCCTGCTGAAATGGAGGGATTCGGCGACGGCCAGGAAGTAGCGGAGGTGGCGGAATTCGATTTCCTGATTCATATCGTAGAGGTATCAATCAGCATACTTCAGCTATTGGACATCTGGAAGCCGGGTGGCATAGCGTGAGGGAGTGGTGGCGGCGATGATGTGGGAGGTGGAGGGATGAACGAGATGACGGTTCGGGAATTCTCGAAGGGTACCTCGGGAAGCGATGCGGAGGCGTTCCGGAGATTGAACGAGGAATGGATCACGCGGTATTTCGTGCTGGAGAAGAAGGACGTGGAGGCGCTGAGCGATCCGGAGGGGACGATTCTGGCGGCCGGCGGGCGGATCTTCTTCGCGGTGCGAGAGGGGGAGATCGTGGGGTGCTGCGCGCTGATGGCGATGGGGAACGCCGAGTTTGAGGTGGCGAAGATGGCGGTGACGGAGAAGGCGCAGGGGTCGGGGATCGGGCGTCGATTGCTGGAGACCGTGGTGGCGGAGGCGCGGATGGCGGGGGCGAGACGGCTGTATCTGGAGACGAATTCGAAGTTGACTCCGGCGATCCGGCTGTATGAGTCGGTGGGGTTCCGGGATGTGCCGAGTGAGCGGGTGGTGGCGTCGCCTTATGCGCGGGCGAATGTGTATATGGAGATCAGTTTGGGGGAAGAAAAACATGAATGGGCCACGGATGGGCGGGGATAACACTGATAAGCAGGCACAGGCGTGAAAAGAGATCTGGCCAAGGGATGATTGGTGATGCAGACGGCGCGGTAGAGCCGCAAGCAAAGAGAAAACCTTTAGCCGCCGATGAACGCCGATGAACGCCGATAAAAAAGACGGGCTTAGTTATAGTTAGGGTCAAAGTGGCGGGTGTGAAAAACAGAGTTGGCCGTACTCGCCATGGCGCAGCAGGCAACAGCACACTCGAGTATTCGGTTGTCGTCCGGATCTTAGACTATGGTGCTGACGGCCTGCGGCACGCGGAGCACTTCGTCAATGATCGGCTGCGCAATCGCCACTGGAAAATCACCGTCGATGGCCGTAGTCAAAGATGTTTGTATCGAGCGTGATCACCGGCTGCGGGATTCTCGACGCCAGTCGTGCGCGAGGTTGCACTGTCTGAGGTCATCCGGGATGTGGAGGTTCTTCGCCGCCATGGGCGTACTCGTATTCTGATCTTAGCGCAGCGTATCACCCGAGGGAGAAGGATCGCATCGAGAGGTTGCCATGCTGGAAGCCTTCGTAGATAGTCTCCAAGGGGTCGTCGGGCCAGGCGGCGCCGAGGGTGATGAAAAGGGGGTCGAAGTGTTCGGTGGTGGGGACGGAGAGGCGGGCGTGGGGGGCGGTGCGGCGATAATCGAAGAGTTTTTCGAGCTGGCGGGCGGCGACTTGTTCGGCGACCCAGGTATCGAATTCGGCGGCCCAGAAATCGACAGGGGCGTTCTTGTCGGCCATGCGGACGCGGGAGAGGTTGTGGACGATGCCGCCGGTGCCGGCGATGAGGATGCCTTCGTCGCGGAGGGGGCGGAGCGCACGGCCCATTTGGAAGAGTTCGTGAGGTGTGTTGAAGGGAAAGGAGAGCTGGAGGACAGGGAGGGTGCCTTCGGGCCAGGCGAGGCGGGCGGGGACCCAGGCGCCGTGGTCGAGGCCGCGTATGGTGTCGAAGGTGGTGTCCTGATCTTCGGCGCGGAGGGTGGAGGAGATGCGGGCGGCGAGGCCGGGGTCGCCGGGGGCGGGGTACTGGATGCGATAGAGCTCGTCGGGGAAGCCGGAGAAATCGTAGAGGATAGGCATCCCATCCCAGGCGGTGACGCGGAGGGGGCGGGAGACTTGCCAGTGGGCGGAGATGATGAGGATCGCGCGGGCGTTGAGGTGTTTGCGGCCGAAGGCGTAGAGGGCGGCGGCGTGGGCGTCGCCTCCGAGGGCCGTCATCGGGGATCCGTGAGCGAGGAAGGAGGCGGGGGAGCGCATGGTATAGAGATGCGGGCGCTCCCTAACGGTCGCGGCCCTGAGGGGAGCCGCGACCGGTAGAGGGCGAGGGTTATTCCTCTTTGGTGACGATGACTGTTACCTCTGCAACGACATCTTTGTAGAGGCGGACGGGGACCTTGAACTCGCCGAGGCTGCGGATGGGCTCTTCGAGTTGGATCTTACGGCGGTCGATGTTGTAGCTTTGGGCGGCGAGCGCGTCGGAGATATCCTTCGCGGTCACGGAGCCGAAGAGCTGATCGTTTTCGCCGGCCTTTTGGGCGATGCGGACGGTGGCGCCGGTCATGATCTTGGCGAGATCTTCGGCTTCACCCTTGACCTTGGCTTCCTTGCGGAGGTGGGCCTGGCGTTCCTGCTCGACGATCTTGCGGTTGGACTCGGTGGCGGCCACGGCCATGCGTTTGGGGAGCAGGAAATTGCGGGCGTAACCGGGGGCGACCTTAACGACCTGCCCGCGGGTACCCAGATTTTCGATGTCTTCTCTTAGAATGACTTCCATATCGAATCTCCTCCTGCCTTAGAACGACGCCGCGAACGGGAGAAGGGCGATGTTGCGCGCCTTCTTGATCGCGTCGGTGAGGCGCCGCTGGTGCGGGGCGCACACGCCGGAAATGCGGCGGGGGACGATCTTTCCCCGTTCCGCGACGAAGGCGTGAAGCATCTTCACATCCTTGTAATTGATATCGTCGATCTTCTCGACGCAGAACCGGCAGACTTTCTTACGCCGGAAATACTGTTTCTTCTGGCCGGCGATGGCTTTATCGCCGCCGGTGGGACGCTGCCCAGCGCTACCCGGTCTTCCTTTGGATTCGGCCATGAGTTATCCCTCCTTCGGCAGGCCCGGCATGGGGCCGGCCGGCATTGCAGGTGCTTCGGTCATCTGTTGTGCCAGGGAAGGCTGAGCCGGAACCGGCACAGCGGGGGCGTTGGCAGCGCGTTTCGCCGCACGCTTATCCCTGTCCTTTTTCCGCTTCTCGAGACGCTTGAGGGTCTCGTCGATGCGCACCGTGAGGAACTTCAGGACGATGTCCGACACGCGCAGACGGCGTTCCAATTCTTTCACGCCGGTGGGTTCCGAGGTGAACTGGAAGAGGACGTAGGTGCCCTCGCGGTACTTGTCCACGCGGTAAGCAAGCCTGCGCTTGCCCCACTTATCGATCTTGTCAACCGTTGCTCCGGCCGTGGTCAATTGGGTTCGCAGAGTTTCCACGAACGCATCGACCTCTTCGTCCGAAGCATCGGGTTTTACAATGAACAGCTCTTCGTAAATCCTAGTCATGCTTCCTCTATGTAGTTAAGCCTGGGGCGCGACGATTAAAATTCGTCATGGCCTTTTCGACGCCTTCGGCAGTTATGGAACGAACCGCGTCAGCCGCACGGCCGACGAAGTCATCCAATTCCTTCATTTGCGAGCGCTTGATGGGCGCCAGCACGAATTCCGCGCCACTGGACAGCGGGTGGCCCGGATGAATTCCTAATCTCACGCGAACGATGTCGCTGGTTTTCAAGCTCTGGATGACGGATTTCATTCCGTTGTGCCCGGCTGCGGAGCCTTTCGGTTTGATTCGTAGTTCCATCCAGGGAAGATCCAGTTCGTCGTAAACCACGATCAGATTTTCGACAGCGATCTGATGTTTTTCCATCAGCGGCGCGAGCGAAACGCCGCTGAGATTCATATACGTTTGCGGTTTGGCCAGCATCACCTCGCGCCCATCGATTTCGCCCAAACCGATCAGCGCCTTGGAATCCTTGCGGGTGACGCGGATACCAGACTGCTCCGCCAGGCGGTCGATCGTGAGGAACCCGAGATTATGCGGCGAGAGGGCGTACTCCTCGCCCGGATTCCCGAGACCGGCCACCAGGAACATGGGCGATTACTTCTTCTTGCCCTTTTCCTCGGCAGCGGGGGCTTCGTCCTTCTTGCCCTTCTTGGCGACTTCGGGTTCGGCGACGGCCGGTGCGGCAGCGCCCTCGGCAGGAGTGGCGGCGGCTTCGGCGCGGAGGGCGACGATGTGCGCGATCACGGTTTGCGGATCGCTGACGAGCTTCATGGAGCCGGAGAGCGGGACATCGCTGGCGCGCTTGCTCTGGCCGATCATGAGGTCGCCGACATTGATGACGAACTTCTCGGGAATGTCATCGGGGAGGCACTCGATTTCGACGGAGCGGGTGATGATTTCGAGGAGTCCGCCCTGGACTTTGACGCCGACGGGCTCGCCTTCGGTGAAGACGGGGACGGCGACGCGGATGCGCTTGGTGAGATCGACGCGCTTGAGGTCGGCATGGAGCAGGGTGCTCTTGATGGGATCGACCTGGCGATCGACGATCATGACGGGGGTGGTTTCACCGCCGGCGATGGCGAGACGGAAGATCGTGTTGAGGCCGGTGTTCGAGCGGATAATCTTGACGATTTCCTTGGGGCTGACGGACACGGCGACCGGGTCCTGGAAAGCGCCGTACACGACGGCGGGGATATTGCCCGCCGCGCGGGTGCGACGCGCTTCGTTCTTACCGCGCGAGGTACGAATCTCCGCGGGGATGGTGATGTCTTTAATCAACTGCTTTCTCCTTGTGGGCCCGGTTGAAGTCCGATTCCCCTTGCGGGTAACGTGGGTTCAACTTAGGGCGTAAATACAAAATCTTTAGCCGCCGATGAACGCGGATGAACGCCGATAGAACAAAAAACTACACAAACAAAGTACTGACCGATGTTTCTTCGTGAATCGATCGGATGGCATCGGCCATGAGTTTCGCGATCGACAGCGATTTGATCCGGCTCGACTTCCGCGCCGCTTCGGACAGCGGAATCGAATTGGTAAAAACAACTTCTTTCAGGTCGGATTCTTCAATCCGGCTGACCGCGGGCCCGGAGAGCACGGCATGGGTGGCGCAGGCCGAAACGCTGGCCGCTCCTTTTTCCAGCAATGCTTCGGCGCCCTTGACGAGCGTGCCCGCGGTATCGATGAGATCATCGACCAACAGACAATTGCGCCCGCTGACATCGCCGACCACATTCATCACTTCGGCGACGTTGGCTTCCTCACGACGCTTATCGATGATGGCCAAGGGCGAATTCAGCCGCTTGGCAAAGGCCCGGGCACGTTCCACGCCGCCCGCATCCGGGGAAACCACCGTAAGGGCTGGAATCTCGAGCGAGCGGAAATATTCGATCATTACCGGCATAGCGAACAAGTGATCCACCGGAATGTCGAAGAATCCCTGAATCTGCGCAGCGTGCAAATCCAAAGTCAGGACCCGGTCCGCCCCGGCCCGTTCCAGCAAAGCTGCTACCAGCTTGGCGGAGATAGGGACGCGGGGTTTATCCTTACGATCCTGTCTGGCGTACCCATAATAGGGTAACACTGCGGTGATACGTTGTGCAGAGCTGCGTTTGAGGGCGTCGAGCATGAGGAGGAGCTCCATCATGTTGCGATCGACGGGGGTGCACGTGGGTTGAATGACGAAGACGTCCATGCCGCGGACGTTTTCGCGGAGCTGGAGGTAGATTTCGCCGTCGGAGAACTGGCGGACCATGGCGTTGCTCAGTTCGAGGTTGAGGGCGCGGCAGATTTCGAGTGCCAACTCGGGGTTGGCATTGCCGGCGAATACTCTCAATCGGTCATGGGTCATGCTTTGTACCGGCTTTGAAGCGGCCATACGGGTGATTTCGTGTGATCCGCCATCGCTCTTCGCCACATCGCGCGATAACGCGAGCGGCCGACGAGCGAGAAGCGGAACGTTTTTTCCTCTCCCAGGGATTCGATTGCGCGGAAAATCGCGTTACGTTCCGAAAACAGCCCATACACGGCGCTTCCACTTCCCGACATCAGAGCAGTAGTTGCACCGGCACGCACCAATCGCCTTTTGAGAGTAGCCAGTTTGGGATGCTGCTCGAAAACCACGGCTTCAAAATCGTTGCCGGCCAACTTCAGACTACCCGGGTCCCATGTAAGCGACTGGAAACTAAATATTTTATTTTGTTGTAATTCCGTTGTCAAACTGTCGGTCAAACGCGGACTCAGGTCGCGATAGGCCTGGGCGGTGTTGACGTGGATGGCGGGAGCGATCAGGAGGCCTGATTGCGAGGGTGAATCGGGCAGCGGAAAAAGCTCGGCGCCGCGGCCGATGCCGACGGCGGTGCCGCCGAGCAGGAAGAACGGCAC
>JAOAPT010000739.1 GCA_025463045.1 Candidatus Solibacter sp. | reverse complement strand
GCGAGCTGGTCGTGGCACTTGTTGCACGACGCGGTCTTGATCACGTCGCGCGGCGTGGGAGTGCCTCCGGCGGGAACGAAATTGAAGACGGCGTCGTCGTAGTTCGTTCCGAGATCGAATTCGCTGAGATTGCGGCTGCCGTAGATGCCGATCTGGTGGGTGACGGTCGGGTCGAAAGTCTTCGGTAGTTTGTTGGCGAAAGTGTAGAGATACTCGCCGTCCGCCACCTGGGTGTAGACCCCGGTATTCTCGCCGGTCGCCTGAGTGGCGCTGATTTTACCATCGGCGGAGTTGCGGACACGAGTGATATAAGAGGTGTACTGGGTCTGCCCCTTCGGCATATAGGCGACCAGGAAGCTGGTGGAGACGGCGCCTGGCGTGGTGATGCCGAGCCGGTCCAAGCCCAAGCCCTTCGGGTCGGTGATTTTGAAATCGACGCTGAGGGTGCCATCGGCCGCGATCTTGGCGGAGACGATGGTGAAGGTCAGGCCGGGCCGCACGAAGTTAATGGTATTCGAACTGGCGTAAAACGCCTTGTCGCGCGGGGTGAACTCGGTCTTCCTGGTGGCGCTTGATAACACAGCGGCCCCCGCGATGACGGCCACTGCCAAGGCGCAGCGTTTCGCGGCAGAAGAATAAGATATAGGCATCTTAAATGCTTCTGCACGTTGAATGCCATGGACTAGCGGTGGAGTTTACAGCAGTTAAGCGTCACCATACCCGGACATGGGGCAGGTGCCGCATACAATCTGAGTAATCTCCCCCAATGCACAGGTAGTACAATCACCGTCATGCTCGCTTTTGCCCGAATTGCACTACTTTGCCTCGTCGCCCTACCCGGGGCGGCCCAAACGATTACGGCCACCCTGACGGGCACGGTCCGCGATCCGCAAGGGGCGGCGGTGCCCGACGCATCCCTTACCGTGGTGTCGGCGGAGACCGCACAGAAGCGGACCGCGGTCAGCGATCACGAAGGCCGCTACAGCATTTCCTTCCTGCCTCCCGGAACGTATACGCTCTCGGTCACTGCCAAAGGCTTCGGCAGGCTGACGCGATCCGGCCTGCAACTGGAAGTGGCGCAGGTAGCGGAAGTCGACCTGGCGCTGCCGATCGATGTCGCGCAGCAGACGGTGGAGGTTCACGAGGACGCGGCGCAACTGGTGACGGAAACCTCGGCGATGGAAATGACGGTGGAGAACAAGCTGATCACCGAACTTCCTTCGGGCGAGCGGAGCACGCTGAGCTTCATCAATCTGATCCCGGGTGCGATCGACGGCGGGTTCGCGCTGGCGGCCGGGGAGAGTTTGAATACCAACGGCAACGCGCAGGGACCGATCGGCACGGCGGGCAATCGGAACTTCTTCGACTCGAACTTCAGCGTGAGCGGCGGGCAGGCATCGACCAACGACGTCCTGCTGGACGGCGTAAGCGATACGGTGGGGGATTTCAATGGCGTCGCGGTTTCCCCGCCCCAGGATTCGGTGCGTGAGTTCAAGGTGATGTCGGGAGCGTTCTCCTCCGAGTACGGAAGGACGGGCGGCGCGGTGGTCAACTTCATCACGAAGGCGGGCACGACGCGATTTCACGGTACGGGGTACGACTACTTCCAGAATGGCGCACTGAACGCGAACGGGTGGCAGCGCAATCGCCGCGGACTGAAGAACGACGGCACGCCGGCGCTGCCGCGAATTCCGGTGAAGCGCAATCAGTTCGGCATGTCGCTGGGCGGTCCCGTGCAATTGCCGAAGGTGGGCAAGGCGAAGAACACGTTTTTCTTTTTCAATTACGAAGGCCGGCGCGAAGCCAACCCGTTCAGCAAACAGTTGACGGTGCCGACGGCGAAGATGCGCAAGGGCGATCTTTCGGAACTCCTGACGGGGGCGGTACGAGCCGGACAGACGGATGCGGACGGTTCGCCGTCGCGGTTCGGGCAGATCTACGACCCTTACGCGCCGCTGGTGGGCGGCAAGCGGGCGACGATTCCCGGTAATCGCATGGACCTGCTGCCGGCCTGTCCGGTGGGAAATACGCGGACCTCGGCCTGTCTGGATCCGGTGGGTTTGAAACTGCTGACGTACCTGCCGCTGCCGAACCAGCCGGGGCTGGCCGACAACTTCGTCTTCAGCGGTACGACGCACTTCCAGCGCGATCTGTACGCGGGGCGCATCGATCAGACGATCAATCAGTATCACAGCCTGTTCGGGCGGGTGAGCATCGAGGACCGGTTTCAGGCGGAGCCGAATTATCTGGAGTCGATCGCGAGTAATTCGCGGACGATCCACGACACCTTCTATAACGTTACGTTGAACGAAGTGTGGCTGGTGAAGCCGAGCGTGATTAATAATTTCCGATACGGGTATACGCGGGCTCACGCGCACCAGATCCTGCTGAGCGAGGGCTCGGACCCGGCGACGACGCTGGGCATGCCCGCATATATTGCGCAGGCCGGACCGATTCCAAGCTTCCCGATCTTTAACTTCTCGGGCGGACCTGAGGGCGCGGGAATTGCGGGCGAAATCACGAGCGGCAATATCTCCGGCGGCGGCAACAATCAGCCGCGCGATACGCAGACGCTGGCCGATTCGGTGAGCGTGATTCGCGGCGCGCACACCCTGAAGATCGGCGGCGAATACCGGCTGTACCGCTTCTTCGCGAACCAGTACAACAATCCGGACGGAACGTACAGCTTCAACCGCACGTATACGCGCGGACCGGTCGGCGGAACGACTGTACCCAACATTCAGGAGACGGGATCTTCGCTGGCCTCGCTGCTGTTGGGACTGCCGAACGGCATCAGCAAAGAGAACGTTCAGCCGCTGACACTGTTCCATCATTATGGAGCGGCGTTCCTGCAGGACGACTGGCGCGTATCGAGCCGTCTGACGCTGAATCTGGGACTGCGCTGGGACTTTGAAACCGCGACCGCGGAGAGCCACGACCAGGTGACGTTGTTCGACACGAACGCGCCCTCGCCGCTCGCCGGCAAGGTTGGCAACGCGACGGACCTGGCGGTGCTGGCGCTGCGCGGCAGCTACCAGAATCTGCCGGGATTGCTGAGCTTCCCGAAAGGTCCGCAGGTGCCGACGGAGTGGAAGCGGTTCGCGCCGCGGATCGGCGCGGCGTACCGGCTGACGAACAAGATGTCACTGCGCGCTGGCTACGCGATGTTCTATGTGCCGATCTCGGTGGAGCAGAGCTCGGCGATCGGCAACGTATTCACGACGACGACCTCGCAAAGCGATAACACGGTGCAGGTGATCCAGCCGGGCGGCACGGCGAACCCGACGACCTTCCTGACGAACCCGTTCCCGGGTGGGCTGCCGGCCCCTCCCGGCAACACGCAGGGCGCGAACACTCTGATGGGCCAGAGCATCACGATCGTCTCGCAGAACCGGCCGAAGCCTTACAACCAGCAGTGGAATTTCGTGGTGCAGCGCCAGTTGCTGCAGAGCCTGGTATTGGACGTGGCGTACGTGGGCAGCCACGGCCTGCATCTGCCGGCGGCGAGCCTGAACTTGAATCAGCTTCCGCCGGAGTATCTGGATTTCGCACGGCAGTATTTCGCAAGCTACGGCGCGACCAGCGCGGCGGGTTTCTTCAGCGCGCAGGTGGCGAACCCGTTCGCGAACCTGATCACCAATCCGAACTCGGGACTGCGCGCCGCGACGGTGACGCGGGCGCAACTGCTGACTCCGTTCCCGCAGTACACGGGGGTGACGGATTACCGGCCGCACGTGGGCTCCCTGATGTACAACGGGCTGCAGATCAGCATGCAGAAGCGGTTCAGCAAGGGACTGTCGGCGACGGGGAACTTCGTGTGGTCGAAGGCGATCGATACGGGAGGTCCGGGCAATAATTCGGGACAAGGCACGAGCGTGGAAAACGTGTACAACATCGCGCAGGACAAATCGATCTCGCGCTTCGACGTGCCGAAGCGGCTGGTGGCGAGCGCGGTGTGGGAGATGCCGTTCTTCCGACGGACGAAGAATCCGACGGCGAAGATTCTGGCGAAGGGCTGGCAGATGAGCGGCACGTATATCTGGCAGCGCGGGACGCCGGTGGGGATCACGACGTCGACTGGCATCAGCGGCGGATTCGCGACGCGGCGTCCGGACCGGGTGCAGGGAACGAACGCGGCGTACGATATCGGGACGGCGCGGCAGAATGCGGAGAACGGACTGCCGTGGTTCGTGACGGCGGACTTCGTGAACCCCTCGGAATACCGGATGGGCACGGCGGCGCGAACGTATAACGATGTGCGGAGAGACAACTATCGCAACCTGAATGTGTCGCTGGCGCGCAACTTCCCGGTGACGGAGAAACTGCGGGCGCAGTTCCGGTGCGAGTTCCTGAACGCGTTCAACCAGGTGGTGTTCGGCACGCCGGGAGCGGACGTGGCGACGCCTTCGACGTTCGGGTTGATCACGACGCAGGGAAATACGCCGCGGAATATTCAGCTCGTGCTGCGATTGACGTTCTAAGAGCATCGTCAAAGGCGAAGGGCGAGGTTGACCGGAGGCTCGGGGGCGGGACGTTGGGGCGCGTCCGGCGAGGGTTGGTCGAAATCGGCAAAACGAACCCGATTGCCTGGTTCGGCGTCACTTTCGCAGAGCGGTTCGGGATCGGGATCTTCGTAGGCCTCGGCTTCCGCCTCGGCACGGCGGCGGATGAGCTGAATGCGGTGCAGGAGATCGGTGGCCTTGTACCAATCGCGCTGCGCGGCGGCCAGACGGCGGGCAGTTTTGTTGATGCTGTCGCCGTGAGTGGCATCGTAGATGACGGCGGCGCCGAGCAGGTAGGGTGTGTCTTCGGGCAGGTTGGCGATGACTGATCCGAAGATTTCGGTTTCGAGGGTTTGGAAACGGCGCTTCATCCAGGCGAAGCGAATGATGTCATCGAGGAGCTCTTCTTCGATGGGTCCGACTGGCTCGAACTGCGCGCGATAGGAGGCAGCGAGGCGCTCGAGTTCGACGGGGTCTTCGCCGGCGATAATCATGGATTTTGCGTAGAGGCCGAGTTTGAGCGAATTCCGGCTTGCGGCGGCCTTGCCCTGGACGGAGCGTGGACCGGTGGAGGATTGCGCGTTGGCGCGGTTGGCGGTGACTTGCGCAGATGTTGCCATGAGGTGGTTATAACTGGCGAGCAAGGGGTTGCAAGGGGGTCGAGGCGGTAAGTGGTAGAGGGGATGGGGAAAATAAAAATGAAGTTCGTGTGAACGAAGGAAAGGTATGTGTGCGACGCGGTTGCGTTTCCCGGTTAATCTGATCTCGGAGGATCAATGGCCCAACCGGTCGAGTTGGAGACGTTTCCATCTATGGGAGCGGCGATACTGAAACCACTCTGGGAGAACGTGGCCGTAGCGTTTTGCAGCACGATCGGGCCGTTTGCCGTTTGCACCGCGACAGTGCACACACACAAACCGAGACTATGGAACAACGGAGGCGAACCCCGATCGCAATTTTCGACGAGTCGGGGCCGGTCCTACGCGGC
>JAOAPT010000737.1 GCA_025463045.1 Candidatus Solibacter sp. | reverse complement strand
TCTCAATCGTCGGACGTTCTTCCAGGCGGCAGGAGCGGCGGGACTGGCGCTCGCACCCGCGCCGCAGGCAGCGGCGAGTCCGCTCACCGAAAAGCAGAAGCTGGCGCGGCTCGCTTCGAACACGTGGCCGCTACGCTATCTGTTCAAGAGCCGGATGAGCTTCGGCACCAATCCGCGCTCCGAGGAAATGAAGAAGAAGTATGGCGAGATCACCATGCTGGAGTTCCCGCAGTTCACCAAGGATACCTTCCCCGGCGTGACGAAAATGGACCTGTTCTCGGGCCTCTTCGGCGACGTCGCGGACGACAAGATGTACGTCGAAGTGCCGCTGATGGTGGGCGCCGCGACGCGCACGTCGCGCGAATTCGACCCCTCGAGCACGGCGGGAAAGCAATGGCTGGCGAAGCTCGCCAACAAAATGGCGGCGACCGGGACGTCGTGTCAGCACATCTCGAATAACGCTCCGCGCGATATCTGCGAACCCGACGAGGAGAAGCGGAAGGCGGGCATCGAAGTCGCGAAGAAGTGGCTGGACGGGGCAAAGATCCTGGGCGCGAAATCGATGCGTGTGAACAGCGGCGGTCCGCGCCTCGCGCCCTGCGCGGTAGCAACGGCCGATTATCCGAAGAACGAAGACCTCGCGAAATACCTGACGCTGTGCATCGATTCGTTCAAGCAGATGGCCGACCACGGCGCGAAGGTCGGCGTCAAAGTGACGCTGGAGAATCACTGGGGGCTGACGGCGAATCCAATCAATATCCGGATCATCGTGGACGCGGTGAAGAGTCCGTTCTGCGAGGCGTCGCCGGACTTCTGCAATTGGGAACACGAGTACCTGATGTACAACGGCCTGCGCGATCTGGCGCCGTACGCGCACACCAACGTACACGCGAAATACTGGAATCGCTGGAAGGACAACGACGTGCGCCGGTCGGTAAAGATCATGACGGACGCCGGCTTCGAAGGCACTTTCGCGCTGGAATACGAGGACGGTCCGTGGGACGGCGTGGAGGGTTCGAAGTATCTATATAAGGAAGTCCTGGCGGCGCTCTAAGATTCAAGCCGGGCGGAATTCGTCCGATAAGAATGGAGAAAGGAGCGCGAACCACATGACGATTTCACCGACCTCCTCGGCGACTCCGTGTTCGGCCGGCCCTACTCACGCCGGCACGAGCGCCGCGAAGCCGACTCCGCAGCCGATGCCGCAAGATAGCGTGCAGATCAGCGCGAAAGCCCAAGCGATGGCCGACGCCGACCACGACGGCGATAGCAAATAGCTCTGCCAGAACGGCATCGGTGTGCGGGAAATGACCGGACGTCCGGGGTGCTTACGGTAAGCTGGTCGTAAGTCCTCGTGACGCCCGCCAACCAGCTCGAATCGCATTCCGGATGGGCACCACTGCGCCGTCCGCTGTTTCGAAATCGTTGGATCGCGTCGCTGGTTTCGAACCTCGGAACTTGGATGCAGGATACGGCGGGCACGTGGTTGATGACCGCGCTGACCACGTCGCCGCTCCTGATTGCGTTGATGCAGACGGCCGCAAGCCTGCCCGTGCTATTCCTCGGATTACCGGCGGGCGCGACCGCCGACATCTTCGACCGGCGCCGCCTGCTGATCTTCTGGCAGGCGTGGATGCTGGCGACCGTCGCGCTCTTGAGCGTGCTCACGATGTTCGGCATTATCTCGCCGGCGATGCTCCTGATCCTCACGTTTCTGCTCAATATCGGCAGCGCGATGAACAACCCGGCGTGGCAGGCGATCGTGCCCGAGCTGGTACCGCGCTCCGAACTGCCGGACGCGATCGCGTTGAACAGCGCGGGCTTCAACCTGGCGCGCGCGGTTGGTCCCGCGCTCGGCGGACTCGCGGTCGCGGCCTTTGCTTCTCCGCAGACTGGGGCCGCCGTCGTATTCCTGCTGAACTCGGCGTCGTTCCTCGCGGTGATTTTCGTGCTGTACGTCTGGAAGCGGACGCCGCTCTTCAAGAGCGCGCTTCCCGCGGAGCGCATGTTCGCGTCGATGCGATCGGGTGTTCGCTACGTCCGCCATTCCCCGCCCTTGCGCTCGATTCTGCTCCGAGCATTTCTGTTCACGGGGTTCGCGAGCGCCGTGTGGGCGCTGCTCGCCGTGGTGGCGCGGCAAGATCTCCAGGCCGGGGCGATGGGCTATGGCGTATTGAACGGCTGCCTCGGAATCGGGGCGGTAATCGGCGCGTCGCTGTTGCCGAGACTACGTCGCATCGTGCCCACCGAGTGGATGCTGGCGGGCGCCGGCCTGATCTTCAGTGGGACGTTGGTGACGCTCGCGCTCACACGCAGCGTGCCGCTGATTGTCGTCATGCTGATCGCGGCGGGCTGCGCGTGGACCACCACCACATCGACGCTGAACATCGCGGTGCAGCTTTCCGTGCCGGCGTGGGTGCAGGCGCGCGCGCTCGGCACATACCAAATGGTTTTCGCGGGAGGGATGGCCGGAGGCAGCGCGATCTGGGGATGGGTCGCGCAGGGAATCTCCAATCGCACGGCGCTGCTCGCGGCGGCGGCCGGGATGCTGATCACGGTGCCGGTATCGCGCCGCTTCCCGCTGCTGCGCGGCGCTCCGCCCGATCTTTCGCCTCATCCGCTGGCCAGCAAAATGCCGGAATCGGTGCTCCAGCCCGAGCCTGAAGAGGGTCCGGTGCTGATCATGATCGAGTACCGGATCCGGCTGACCGAGAAGGCGGAATTCACGCGCGCGATGCATGCCGTGCGGTCGATCCGCCTGCGGGATGGCGCGATCCGGTGGGGAGTATTTCAAGACACGGGACAGCCGGAGCGCTTTGTCGAGACCTTCGTCATGGAATCGTGGCTGGAATTTCTGCGCGCGCGCGAACGCACCACGGCGGCCGACCGGCAGGTTCGCGACCATGTTCGCAGTTTTCATCAGGGCGAGGGCGAGCCGAAAATCTCGCGCATGATCTACGCCCGCGAGAGCGGAGGCTAGCGCGCGCATGATAGAGTGATCCCCAAGGAGCAGGATGATGTCTCTCTCCACCCGACGTAGTTTTCTGGCCGCAGGCCTGGGCGCCGCCGCCCTTTCCCGACTCAGCGGGCAGACCCCGAAACGGCTGGCGACCGATTGGGTCACGCTCGGCAAGAGCAACGTCAAGACGACGCGCCTGGCGTTCGGCACCGGCACCCATGGCGGACGCGTGCAGCGCGATCTCGGGCAGGAGGAGTTCACGCGCCTGGTGCGCCACGCGTACGACCGCGGCATCCGTTTCTTCGAGACGGCGGAAAGCTATCGCGGAATGCCGGAGATGCTCGGCATCGCGCTCAAGGGATTGCCGCGTGAAAGCTACGCGCTGATGACCAAGTACAGCACGCCCGCGAGCGGAAATCCGCTGCCCAAGATC
>JAOAPT010000717.1 GCA_025463045.1 Candidatus Solibacter sp. | reverse complement strand
CGCCATTCAGATTGATATTCATGACCAGATCCCAATCCGCCTGCTTCATGCGCATGGCAAGTCCATCGCGCGTGACTCCCGCGTTGTTCACCAGCACGTCGATGCGCGTCTTATCCTTCAGCGTCTTTGCAAACCCTTCCTTCACCGACTCCGCCGACGACACGTCCAGGTTCAGCGTCATCGCTTCCCCGGCGCAGGAGCGGATCTCTTCGGCCAATTGTTCGTTGCGCTCGATGTCGGGCGAGGCCACGACGATATCGAAGTTCGCGCGACACAGTGTCAACGCGATTGCCCGCCCGATTCCCCGGCTCGCGCCCGTAACAAAGGCCACTCGATTAAGCATTAACTCTCCTCGGATGTTGTGGTGTGAAATTCAATAATAACTGATCGTACCGGCTTGCTACCATTAAAGGACTCCCTATGGCTTATCAGGATTTGCGTGAATTCGTGCGCGCATTGGAAAAGAACAACGAACTCAAACGCATCAAAGTCGAAGTGGATCCGCTGCTCGAGATCACCGAGTTCGCCGATCGCGCCGTCAAACAGGGCGGCCCCGCGCTGCTCTTTGAAAATCCGAAGGGCTACAAGATTCCCGTACTCATCAACAGCTTTGCTTCCATGCGCAAAATGGAACTCGCGCTTGAGGTGAAGTCCGTCGAAGAAGTCGCGCAGCGCATCGTCGAGTTCCTGGAAATGCGCATGCCCGAGGGCCTGATCGGCAAGTTGAAAATGCTGCCGAAGCTCGCCGAAATGGGCGCGTTCTTTCCCAAGATCGTCGCCAAGGGTCCGTGTCAGGAAGTGGTGCGCACCGACGGCTTTTCGCTGCTCGATTTTCCCATCCTGCAATGTTGGCCTGATGATGGCGGCCGATATATCACGCTCCCCCTCGTCTTCTCGCGCAATCCCGAGTCCGGCAAACGCAACTGCGGCATGTACCGCATGCAGGTCTACGACGAACGCACCGCCGGTATGCACTGGCAGACCCACAAACAGGGCGCCGAGCACGCGCGCCGTCTCCAATCCCAGGGCAAGAAGCGCATGGACGTGGCCGTCGCGATCGGCGCCGATCCGGCGACGATGTACTCGGCGATCCTGCCGCTACCGCCCGACCTCGACGAAATGATGATTTCCGGCTTCCTGCGCGGCAGCCCCGTCGAGATGGTCAAGTGCCAGTCCTGCGACCTCGAAGTTCCCGCGAACGCCGAGATCGTCCTCGAAGGCTACGTCGAACTCGGCGAACTGCGCACCGAAGGCCCGTTTGGCGACCACACCGGCTTCTACTCGCTTGCCGACGAATATCCCGTCTTCCACGTTACTTGCGTGACCCATCGCAAGGATCCAATCTACGTCACCACCATCGTCGGCCCGCCGCCGATGGAGGACTACTACATGGGCAAGGCGATCGAGCGCATTTTCCTTCCGCTGATGCGCATGCAACTGCCCGAAGTCCGCGACATCTCCATGCCCGCCGAGGGCATCTTCCACAACCTGATCCTGGTCGCGATCCGCAAGAGCTATCCCGGCCACGCCCGCAAGGTCATGCACTCCATCTGGGGCACCGGCCAGGCGATGTTCTCTAAGGTGATCGTGGTGGTCGACGAAGATGTCGACGTGCAGAATTACAGCGAGGTCGCGTGGAAGGCGTTGAACAACATCGATCCCGAACGCGACATTCAGTTCGTCATGGGCCCCGTTGATTCGCTCGATCACGCCAGCCGCCTGGTGAATTACGGATCGAAAATGGGCATCGACGCCACACGCAAGTGGCCCGGCGAGGGCTTCACGCGCCCCTGGCCGGACGTGATCACGATGAGCGCCGACGTCAAACGCCGCGTCGATGACCTTTGGAAGAAGGCCGGGCTCTAATGGGACGTCGGATTTATGCAAGGGGGAAAGCAGGAAGGTGTTGGGGCGGCTGGTGGGATTTGAACCCACGACATCCAGAACCACAATCTGGCGCTACTACCAACTGAGCTACAGCCGCCGTGAACGTTCCTAGTTTAGCAAATCCGCCCTACCGATTGGCAATCTTCACGCGAAAATACGGCCGGTCCTTCTCCGCCGGATCCTGCACGTAGGTCTCCGAGGTCTTCGCCGGATCGTAATCCCGCCACAGCCACGTCAGCATTTGGGGCATCACCGAGGCCAGCGACGAGAGGCTGTGCACCCCCGGTCCGAAGTGAAAGTGGAAGTCGTACCCCGCCATCTTCAGGGCGTTCGCCATCTGAATATTCTGCAGCGGCCAGCTTCCGTCGCGTGCCTCCATATCCTCCGCGCCGTCGTCCAGCCAGATGCGGATGTTGTGCCGCTTCTCCTTGCGCAGCAGGATCGGGTAGACGTTGCCGCCATCGATATTGTCCTTCGCGTCCGCTTGCCCGTACCGCCACCCGATTCCCGTGTAGCTCCCAATGAACGACCCGACGCGGCTGAACTGCTCGCCCTCGCGCCACGTCGCATTGAACGCCGCAATCGCACCGCTCGACATCCCGGCGATCGCCCGGCTGTACGCATCCTTCCGCAGCGGCCACTTCTTCTCCACCTCGGGCAGAATCTCCTCGCGCAGGAAGCGCACGTACGTTCCGTCGATCGTGTCGTACTCGATGCTCCGCATCTTCTTCTCGCCCACCGTCCCCGGCGAAATCAGCACGTGGATCATCGGCGGAAGCTTCTTCTGCGCAATCAGATTCTCCGTCACCGCCGCGAGGCGGCACACGCCCAACCGCACCGCGAACACGTAGCCGTCCTGCCAGACCATCACGGGCAGCGGCGTCTTGCCGTCGTAGTTCGGCGGCTCGTAAACCCAATACTCGCTCGTCATCCCGGGATAGATCTTGCTCGTGTGCAGCAGCTTCTCGCTGATCTTTCCCTGCGGCACGCCGGGCTTTTCGTAGGAGTCCGG
>JAOAPT010000706.1 GCA_025463045.1 Candidatus Solibacter sp. | reverse complement strand
GCGGAGGTGGCGCCGGCACAGACGACGATGAACAGCAGCGCGTTATGGCAACGAGAAGACATAGAGCATTCCGCCTTTCGTTGTGTACTTGGGCAAGTCGGCCATCACGTTGACGAAACCGAGCGCTGCCGTGCCATCCTTCGGATTCAGCCCGCCGGACACGATCGCGCCAGACCACCCGCCGACACCGGCAAGCACAGCGACATACTGTTTGCCGTCCGGACCCTTGTAAGTTACCGGCTGCCCAATGATTCCGGAGCCCGTCTTGAATTGCCAGAGTAGCGCGCCGGTGCGTGCGTCCAGCGCCTTGAACCAGCCGTCCATCGTGCCGTAGAAGACGACGTCTCCCGCGGTGACGACGGTACCGCTCCACGCGGGGAACATTTCCTTCACAGTCCAGACCGCCTTGGCCGCGACCGGATCCCACGCGCTCACTTCCCCGCGGTGTCCGCCCGGTCCGGCATACATTCGGACGTTCGCGCCGACGTACGGCGTACCCGCGATGTAGTTGGCCTGGACGCCCTCGTATTCCATGCAGAGATTGTTGTGAGGGATGTAGATGAAGCCGGTACGCGGGGAGTACGAGGACGGCTGCCAGTCCTTTCCTCCGGGAGCCGCCGGGCAGATGTCGCGGACGGTCTTGAAGCCGGTCGCCTTGGAGGGATCGAGATTGATTTTTCCGGTTTTGAGGTCGACCGACTGGCTGGTGTTTTGGTTGGCGAACGGCTCGGCTGAGAGAATCTCGCCGGTCGCGCGATCCATGATGTACATGCGCGCGTTGCGGTCCGGATGGGCGAGCACTTTGCGAGTTCGACCTTGAATCGTAAGATCGAGGAGGATGTTTTCGTTGACGCCGTCATAGTCGTGCACATCGTGCGGATTGATCTGATAGGCCCAGGTTGCTTCGCCCGTGTCGGGACGGCGAGCGAAGAGGGTACACGTCCACTTGTTGTCGCCGGGACGCTGCTCGGGATTCCACGGGCCAGGGTTCGAGGTGCCGTAATAGATGAGGTCGAGGTCGGGATCGTAGGAGATCCAACTCCAACCGGCTCCGCCGCCGATCTTCCACTGCTCGCCCTGCCACGTCTTGGTGCCGAGATCTTTGCCGCGCTCCTGCTCGTAAAACGGCTTGAAGTTGGGTCCGATCAGGACATCTTTGTCGGGCCCGGTGGCGTAGGCACGCCAAAGCAGTTTGCCAGTATCGGCATCGAGAGCAGCGAGCCATCCGCGTACACCGAACTCGCCGCCGCTGTTGCCGACGATGACTTTTCCTTTGACGACGAGCGGCGCCATGGTGAACGATTCGCCGAGATTGATATCGCCGAGTTGGGTTTTCCAGACTTCCTTGCCGGTTTCTGCATCCACGGCGACGGTGTGAACGTCGAGAGTGTTGTAGTAGATTTTGCCCTTGTAATAAGCGGCTCCGCGATTCACGACATCGCAGCAAGCGACGCCTTGCGAACTCAACGATGGCTTGGGGGAATAGGTCCATTTGAGCGGCCCACCGGGCTTCGTCAAGTCGAGCGCATAGAGCAGGTTCGGCCAAGGCGTCACCACGTACATCGTGCCGTTGACGATCAGCGGCGCGGCTTCGTGGCCTTTCGTCAGACCAGTGGAGAAGGTCCACGCGAGCTTAAGGTTCCTGACGTTAGTCGTATTGATATCGGTCAATGTGCTAAAGCGGGTGCTGGCGAAATTCTTCGCCGGCATCGGCCATTGTCCGTCGTCCGATTGATTCTGAATTTGGCTCTTCAGTGGCGCGAGTAGCGCTGTGAAGAGGATCGCGATCGAAACCGGTTTCCGCAAAGTAGTCTCACCTGTTGCAGTGCTGCGCGAACCGCTTAGCTGCTATTGCAAGTTCAAGTCCAGCGGGTTTAGTGAGCAAATAGCTATGCCGCCGGAGCAGGGGTGATGAGACAGACAGTTGCGCGCGTGGGAGGCAACAAAAGCTGCCTCGGCGAAGAAAAGTTTGCGCGGCGGCCGATCGCCGAAACGCGATGAGCCCTCGCGTCAAAAGTACTCCCTCAACCGGGAGGTCATAAGGAAAAAACTACAGTTCCCGGTGCAGGGCTCGGGAGGGGCGTGAACTGCGCGCACTGATTCCAGGCGTGTGGGAAGCACTCGCGCCGGTCGAGGCTCTGATTAAAGGTTTGTACCTCCGATTTGGCAAACGGAGTGCAGTCACGTGTGTCAGGCATAACCTTTTATCTGAGAAACTCGTCACCTCCATGGATCAAACCTCGCAAACCTTTTGGGGAAGCTGGAAAGAGCGCATCGCGGCGCTCCAAAACATGCCCCCGCTGATTTCGATTGTCTGGAATTCTGGGCCGCGGGTAGTCTTAGCGGCCACGATGGGACGCGTCCTGGGAGCGCTGGTTCCGCTCGCGATGCTCGGCGTCTCCAAGCGAATTCTGGATGCGTTGCAGTCCCACTACGGAGGCGAGCCTCTGCCGGCGAATTTCTGGTATCTCGTCGCGGCCGAAGGCGGCTTGGCCGTTTGCGGCTCGTTGATCGGCCGCACTACGGCGTTCTTCGATGGCCTGCTGGCAGATCGGTTCACCCGGCATGTCAGCATCCTGGTGATGAAGCACGCATCTCAACTCGACCTTGCGTCGTATGAGGATCCGCTGTTCTACGACAAGCTGGAGCGCGCACGGGTACAGGGGGCGGACCGCGTCGCGATGGTCCATGCGCTCGGTACGATGGTTCAACAAACGGTTGTCGCCGCAAGCCTTGCCGCTGGAATCATATGGTTTTCCCCATGGCTGCTCGTGGCGTTGGTGTTGGCGGTGGTGCCCGCATTTCTTGGCGAGAGCCACTTCGCCTTTCAGGGCTATTCGCTGAATATCCGCCAAACGCCTATTCGCCGCCAACTGGATTACTTACGGACGCTCGGCGCGAGCAAGGAATCGGCAAAGGAGTTGAAGCTTTTTGATCTCGGCGGATTTCTGGCCGACGACTATCTAAAGCTCTCGAACGGACTCTACGACGAGAACCTGGCCTTGTCGCAGCGGCGGTTGCGGACCGGAGCGTTTCTTTCGCTTCTCAGCACGGGAGCTTATTACGGCGCGTACGCGTACGTGATTCATCGCACCGTCACGGGGAGCTTGAGTTGGGGATCGCTGCAGTTTCTGGCGGGCGCGCTCGCCGGAGCCAGCAGCAACATACAGAGCATTTTCTCGGTGCTCTCCAACATCGCCGATCAATCGCTGTTCCTCACGGACCTTGTGGATTTCCTACGCGTGAAGCCGAGGATCGCGTCCAAGCCCAATGCCCTGCCGGCACCCAGGCCCATACAGGATGGCTTTGTCTTTGATGGCGTTTCGTTCTCGTACCCGGGCGCCGAACGTCTCATTCTCGATCGTCTTAACCTGCGAATCGAGCCCGGTGAGCGAATCGCGCTGATCGGTGAAAACGGTCAAGGCAAGACAACGATCGTCAAGCTGCTGACCCGACTTTATGACCCGACTGCCGGGCGCATTTTGCTGGACGGTGCGGATTTGCGGGATTACAGCATCGAGGACCTTCACCGTCAAGTCGGCGTCATTTTCCAGGATTTTGTGCGCTACGAAATGACTGCGGGCCAGAACATCGCGGCCGGCCGAGTGGACGAAGCGGACGAACCGTTAATTCTGTACGCAGCGCAGAAGAGCCGCGCCGATCAGGTGGTGGAGCGCCTGCCGAACGGATACCAGCAACTCCTGGGGCGGCGCTTCGAAGGCGGCGTCGATCTCTCAGGCGGCGAGTGGCAGAAGATCGCGCTGGCCCGCGCCTATTTGCGCGACGCGCAGATTCTGATTCTGGACGAACCCACGGCGGCACTGGACGCCTGCGCCGAGTATGAGGTCTTCCAGCGATTTGCGGACCTGACCGCTGATCGGATGGCGCTGCTGATCTCTCACCGCTTTTCTACCGTCCGAATGGCGGACCGGATTGTGGTGCTGGCGGACGGCCGGATCGCCGAGCAGGGGAGCCACGAGCAACTGATTGCGCTCGGCGAAAGATACGCCGGCATGTTCGAATTGCAGGCGGCGAGTTATCGTTAATTGAGCGATGATTACGCGATGGACTCGTGCGCGTGGAAGCCCGCCGTGTCCATGGCGCGCCGAGCCTGAGGCGTCGACATGACGGAGTTCCATACCGAACCGGTGCGAAGATTTTCCGCCATCAGCAGGATGATGCCCTGGTCGATGCCGAGAGCGTAACGGCTGAACCACTTCTCTTTCGGGTGGAACGCGTCCACAAAACCGTATTTCGTCCAGATTTTGTCACCGTATTGGTCGTACATGTTCTGCAGCACGGCGCCACACAGCATGGGCAGGAACGCGAGCGACCCGCCTGCCGCGCACGGTACCAGCGTACCGTCGGGGGGATTGCTGGGCGAGCACCAGGTCCGATAGCCCGTGCTCGAATCGGACGCCGTCACTCCCCACATGTCCGGCCCATACCACGGGAACTGGCGGCTGTAGGACAGACAGAACTGGCGGTGTGCCTCTGTGGCGCGCACCGAATTGCGAAAGTAGTCGGCGTAACGATCCTGGCGTTCGCGGAAATCGAACCAGGCATGCGAGTACTGGTGAACGAACAGGGGCGCGCCGGCATCGATGAAGAACATGCCCTGATAATCGTGCATGGGCCGAGCGAAGGCCTTCCAGGATGAGGCCGGAATCGGGTGCGTTTCGGACCCGATCGCCAGCAGGTACATCGCGAGCACCTCGCTATATGCATCCCACTGGTAGTGCAGAAATCCATTCTCGGGAGTCCAGCCATGCGAGAGCGTCTGGCGTCCGTTCAGCATCCACTCCCAATCCACGCGATTCAGGATTTCCGTGGCGAACTTGCGGATTTCGGGATCCTCCCAAAATCCGCTGGAGTGCAAAACACCACAGAGAAGCCAAGCCGTATCAATAGACGATGCTTCACTCTTCCAGATTCGTTTGCCGGTGTCCGAATCCATGAAGTGATAGAAGAAGCCGTGTTCCTGGTCTGCGCGCTCACAGAAGAACTTGAGGGTGGTTCGCACCCGCTCTTGGGCGGGGCTCCGTTCCAGAAAACCGCGGCTGACCGCGATGGCTAGCGCACTCAAACCGAATCCGGTGGCGGCAATGCTCGCTGCGCTGGGAGCGTAGGGCTCGTGGGCACTGGCACGGTCGCGAACCAAGCCGGTGTTGGGGTCGCCCATTTCGTAGAAGTAGCGGCAGGCGCGGCGCTCGATTTCATCGAGCAGTTTGTCGCTTGCCCGCTCGGGTTTGGCGGCCGGCAAAGGGCGACCGGTCGCTAGACACACGCCACCGGCACCGATGGTTTTCAGGAAGTTTCGCCGCGAGAGACTGAGTGGCACCCTCCTTCTATTTTAGGCCATGCGATCGGCAAAGTTGGAATACGCCCATTCGACGGCAACCGTGTAGGAAAGTGGTACCGATGGAGGGTGTGCCGGGCACACCCTCACTGGCTGCTATTGTGCGCTTCCGTCCCTGCGCGTACGGGCGCGCAACCGTAGACCGAGCAGCGAAAGACCAGTCACGACTAACAGAATGGGGCCCGGTTCCGGCGCGGCAGTTCCATCCAGCGAAAAAGCCAAGTTAAACGTCGGCGGGGTGGCACCTCCCACGATATCGGTCCCGATCCGAGACCAATCGGGATTGAGGGCGGCATCGCGGGTCCAGGCTTGCAGGTCCGTCACGCCGGCGGGAAACGGTGTCGTGCCGGCCCCGCTGATGGGCCTTGAAGCCGAGAGCCAATAAAACTGAGCGCCGTTGGTGAGCTCCAACTGGGGAATGAAGAAGTAATGGTTCGCCGGCAGATTGAAAGGCGTAAGAAAGGTCACGGTGATCTGGATCTCCTGACCTGTCAATGGGCCGTTCCCGCCCGTAGTCTGGTTGGGAGATGGATGAATTCCGCCCGGCTGGACGCTGTTAATCACCGTGAAGGTAGGGTTTAAGACGGAGGTGGTGAAGGTGAGGCCACCGCCCGCGCTATCCCGCGTGTCGAAGGCGACATCGGACGGCGAATTGGTCCGCGTGACAACGTTTGGAGTCCGCACGGTATTCGAATCCTGTGGAAAGACGCGATAGATTTCGGCAACCACGTCTGAGATGGTCGTCGAGCCGCCGGTGGCTCCCGGTACGAGTAAACCCACGAACGACGCCGAGTTGATCAAGGTTGGCGAGCCAAGGAAGAAATCGTCCCCAGACTCGATTTCAAAAGCGCTGACATCGGGTCGCGAAGCGACCCATCAGGTTGTTTGGCGTGAGATTATTGTAAATTGTCGCTGCAAATGTGGGCGTCACGAGCAGCCAACTTACGCCAAGAGTCGTGAAAAGCGCAAATCCCCT
>JAOAPT010000698.1 GCA_025463045.1 Candidatus Solibacter sp. | reverse complement strand
CGATTGCCATTCACCCGGATTTTGCAAGCCCGGCAGATAGAACTCGGGGGGAGCCGCACCGTCGTTGTTCCGCATCGCGATCACTGCCGCGGCAGCAAGTTCACCGGTTGTGATGCCAGATGTCTTGGCCGGGCCATCCGCAATTCCCGCAAGTGAACTCACTCGGGCGGCATCCAGGGCCACGGCGTTTCCGGGGAAATAATTCTTAAGAACGGTATGGGCAGCCGCAATCGCCGCAGCTTCGGGCGATGCGCCAGACGTCGCGGTGCCCGTGACACGATACGTCTTGTAATCCCCGGTAATTGTATTAACCGCCTCAAAGACTGCCAGTTGCATGATCGCTGCAAACCGCGCCTGGGCGAACGGTTGCTGCGTGGCTACGGTAGACACCATAATCGCGTTCCAATCGAGCACGACGTCCGCGCGCGCTGTCCCCGTAGAGAGCACCACTGCTGTCAGTACCGTGCCGGCCAGGCTCGTGATTCTAGAGTTCAACTTCATTCTTGTTCTCCTCCTGTGTAAAGTGCCGCCGATTTCCCGGCGTGATAAAATCTTGCAGTAGATTGTCCGGAAAGCCTTTAATTCGCGCCTGAATAGTTCTGAACTTTTCTGAATGACCTCGTGAACAACCCTGAGCCGCTGTTATACGAGTTCGACGATTTCCGTATCGACGCCGGCAGGCGTTTGTTAACGCTGCGTGGCGCACCGGTGCCGCTCAAGCCCAAGGTCTTCGAGACTCTCCTGTATCTGGTGCGCCACCAGGGCAGCCTGTTGGAGAAGGACGAATTGATGCGCTCCATCTGGCCTGACACGGTCGTCGAGGAGAATAGCCTGAACCAGTGCGTCTCCACATTGCGGCGGGCGCTGGGTGAGAGCCCCGGCGAGAACCGTTACATAGTAACCGTCCCAGGCCGCGGCTACCGATTCGCCGCCATTGCGACCGCGATTGCCAACGGAGCTTCGAAGACAGAAGTAAGGCAGCAGGAATCTGCGCGTGCTCCGGAGCTTGCCACCGCTGCGGAAGGCGCCGGCCGCGGGCCCATTCCGCAAGCCAGCCCAAGTCTGTCGAGATGGGTGGTGGCAGGGGCGCTAGCCGCTGTGTTAGTGGCCTCGCTGTGGGTTGGCTGGCGCGGATCGACCGGCGGCAGCCGAACCAGGGTTATTTGGCTGGACCTCGACGTCGGGAGTGAAGTGTCGCAGCCAGCGATCGCTCCGGACGGGATGACCCTGGTATTCGTCGCCGGTGGCCGGTTGGTCGTCCGACCGCTCGACCAAGCCAAGATCACAACTCTCGCGGGCACCGAAGGTGCTTCTTCGCCATTTTTTTCACCGGACGGGCAGTGGGTAGGATATTTTGCCCACCATGAACTCCGGAAAGTCCCCCTTGGGGGCGGCGAATCTGTAATGCTGTGCGCAGCTCCAAGGGACCGCGGCGCAAGCTGGGCCGAAGACGGTAGAATCATCGCGGCTTTGAGTGCGTCGGGCGAGCTTTCCAGCGTCCCTGCCTCGGGCGGCGGACCCAGGCCGTTCAGTGAGATCAAAGCCGAATCGCCGGGCGTGACCAGCCACAGCAGGCCGCACGTGTTGCCGGGTGGAAAGGGAGTGTTGTTCGTTGCCGGAGCCGGCGTGGCCACCGGTTCGCTTCGGGTAGTGCCGCTCAGTGGTAGTCCGGCCAAAACCCTGGTCGAGAATTCTTCTACCGGACGGTACGTTGGCGGGCACCTGATATTTAACCGCGGTGTGAAAATGTTCTCCGCACCCATGGACCTGAACCGCCTAGAACTAACGGGGACGGTGTCGCCTTTGATCGATGGAGTCGCCTATGACCATTTTCGCGGAGCCGACTTCGATGTCTCCGCCTCCGGCACTCTGATTTATCGAAGGACTTCCCCGACGGCAAATCGCGCCGTGATGTGGCTCGACTCCTTTGGCCTCAAGGGCCGGGTATTACCCAAGCCGGGCGCATACACAAGTCCGCGCATGTCTCCCGACGGAAAACGTCTGGCGTTGATGTCCGAGTCCGAACTCTGGATCTATGAACTCGCTCGGGAAAAGATGACGCAGCTGACGTTCGGCTCGGAGGTTGAATGTTGCCCGGTGTGGAGTCCGGACGGCGACTATGTGGTGTTCAGGGCTCATTCCGGCATTGCGTGGACGCGATGGGATGGCAGCGGACTCCTCCAACGAGCGCCGGCAGGTCACGGTCCCTCCGGGACGCCATGGTCGTTTTCGCCACGCGGTAAATGGCTGGCATTTTTCGGAAGTTCACCGCTGACCGGCTTCGACCTTTGGGCTGCCCCTGTGGACCGGGCAACCGGCGTGCTACAACTCGGCCAACCCGTGCCGTTGCTGACGCAGCCTGGATTACAGGCGGCTCCGGCGATCTCGCCGGATGGCCGATGGCTAACCTACGCTTCCGACAATGAGAGTGGACGCACGGAAGTCTACGTCATTCCATTTTCGCCGCAGGATGCCTCTCGGCAGGGCAAGTGGCCGGTCTCAACCGATGGAGGGCGGGCACCCAGGTGGTCCGTTGACGGCGGCGAGATTTTTTTCCGGTCGCCGGACGATCACTTGATGGCGGCCTCAGTCACCGCGACAGGTGATTCGGTTCGGCTGGGGAAACCCCGAGTGTGGTATGAGAATCGGTTGGCGGACCTCGGCGGGCCTCCGAACTTCGATGTCGCACCGGACGGGAAACACATCGTCGCTATGTTCGACTCAGAGGAAACAAAGCCCGACCAAACTCACCTCCGTGTGCTGCTCAACGTCAATGACGAGCTTCGCCGTCAGCGCGCCACTCGGTTGCAGGGGAAACCGCGGTAGTGCTGCGGCGAGCAAGTCGCCTTTCCAGCGGTTGAATCATTATTACAGGAAGAGCGGAGTTCGCACAGGGGTCCAGCCCTCCTTACCTTCGGTGATTGCCATGGGAAGAGCTCTACGTGGCCAGAACGTCCTTCGCCGCTGGCAATGAACTAGGTCGCCCTTGTTCCGCGGCGTTATCAATCCACATTGACCAGTTGTCGTGTCGTACATGTGCTATGTCCGGATTGTTCCTGGATGACGCTCCAACCGGAAGTTGGGCAGAGTCGTCAAGTTGACGCAAAACGCTCGAACCGCCAAAGTGCCCTACCGGAAATTCGGGTTGTCGCCCCACTTGGACGGGGCGGACATTCGATGCCGGATTACTCCATGCAAGCCAGCATCGCGCACAAATCCCCACCCCTTGAACGTTGCCGAGGCGGGATTTCGCGCTCGGCGCTTTGCCGTTCGCCCTCCGTGCTACGGTAATCGTATGCGCGCTGCAACTGGCCTGGATGGCCTTCTGGATCCTCTAAGCCGCTGCCTTGACGCCGAATCCTCACGCCGGGTCGTCGAATTCCGGGTCGACCCGCCGGTTCAGGAACGAATCGATTCGCTTGCTGAGAGGGCCAACGAGGGCACGCTTAGTGATAGCGAACGTTCGGAATACGAGGCGCTCATCAATGCTGCGGATTTCATCTCAATCCTCAAGCTGAAAGCCAGGCTCTACCTGGACTCGCAGATCCGATAGAAGATGGACGCGACAACCCGGGAACTCGTTTGCCGCAGGGCCGGCGACCGATGCGAATACTGCCGTTTGCGCCAGGCACATAGCGAACTGAAGCATCATGTGGAGCACGTCACGGCCTAACCTGACAGGAATCGACCCCTCGACCGGGCAAGTCGCGGTTCTCTTTCATCCACGCCGTGATCGATGCTCCGACCATTTTGCAATCGAAGGGGTCCGCATGGTCGGTGTGAGCGCCGTTGGGCGCGCTACCGTTCACGTGTTAAACATGAACGATGTGCGCCGTCTGGAAATACGCGCGGAGATTCTAAGGTACAACGCGCTGGATTGACTCCAGTCTGCCAGTTCTTGGTGGCACGCA
>JAOAPT010000653.1 GCA_025463045.1 Candidatus Solibacter sp. | reverse complement strand
CGTTCCTGCAGATATTGGACGCCCGCGGGCAAAGAACCGCTACGCAGGTAACGCGAAAGATCGACCGACTCTTCTTCGCTGCCGAGGCCGGTGATGCGGCCCGAGTCCTCGATCTTCGATTGGATCGTCGCGACGCTCACCAACTGGTTATCGAGCAGCACGCCGAGCTTGTTGCCGATGTTGGCTTCGGTGTAGCGGCCGAAGCGGCGTCCGCCATCCTGCGACAGGGTGAAGTTGGTTTCCCACTTGCGGAACTCGTCCTGGCCGGCGCGCGCATTGCGCATTTCACGACCCGAAATTACCGCATTCTTGCTGACCAGGTACCACTGCTCGCCATCCTGCGTGCCGCGCGGCTTCGAGCGCGCCAGTTTGGTGCCGAGCGGCAGGATGCCGCCCTTCTGAGAGAGGGCCGCCTCGCGGCTTGGGAACGGACCTTCTTTGACGTCCACGATCTCAAGCACGGCCGCCGTGCCGATCAGTTCCTTGGCACGCGCCGGATCGTCCACGCCGGGCAGTTGCACGAGGACTTCGTATTTCTTGCCGGCCTCGCCATACTGCTGCACCGATTTCTCCGCCAGGCCAAGCTGATCGATACGATTGCCGATGGTATCGACAGCGCGCTTCACAGTGTCGACTTTGAGCTCCTGCAGATCCGTCGGCTTCAGCTTCATGGTGTAGTCGGTCGAACTGGTCGCGGTCAGAATGTAGTTCGAATATCGCTCGCCTACCAGGCTGCGGAACGCACTCGATTGCGTCGCCGGCACACCTTTGATGGTGATCGCCACATTATCGGCATCTTCCACTTTGGCCACGTCCGGGGTGTCCATGCTGTTCCACTGAATGTTCTGCTTCTTCAGATCTTCCTTAAGGCGCTCCGCAGTCTGGTCGGCATCCGCCTTCACCGCGTCCTGCACCTGGATCTCGAGAACCAGATGGGTGCCGCCTTTGAGATCGAGCCCGAGGCGGATGTTGTCGCTGAAGTTCTTCGAAATATCCGCGCCGCTCTTGGGAATGCCGATGATGCCGAACACGCAGACCAGAATGGTCACAACGATGATCACGGTTCGCGCCGTTAAATTATTCTTCATGGGGTTTACAGCCTGCCTAAATAGAGTACTACTTCTTGCCGTCTCCGGAGGGGGTCGCGGTCACCTTGCTGGTCACCGAGCTACGCGCAAACTGGAGTTTCAGATTATCGGGCTTCACTCGCAACACGAGTGTATCGTTATCCAGGGCGACGATCGTGCCCACGATACCACCGCTGGTCACCACGCTGTCTCCGTTTTGCAAGTCAGCGAGCATCGCCGCCGTCTGCTTTTTCTGCCGCTGCATGGGGAGAAACAGGAGGAAGTAGAAGATCCCAAAGATGAGAAGAATTGGGAGGAATCCCAGCAGGGAGTTGGGCTGCGCCGATTGAAGAAACAGGTTAAAAATCACGTTTAAGCCAACGAGGTAATACGCGGTAGCACTACCCGGCGTCGTGCAAAGTCGATTGCACACACCTCAAGTAGTCTGGAAATGATCCCGATATTATAGCGTGCCTAATCTCACGCATGATGTCAAGGTACCGCTGGATGTTGTGCCGTGTTGCAAGTACCGAAAATAAAATCTCCCCGGACTGGAACAGGTGACGAAGGTAGGCTCGGGAGTAGCTTTTACAAGTATAGCAAGGACAGTTCGGGTCGAGCGGCGCAGGATCGTCCTTGTAGCGCGCGTGTTTGATGATCACGCGCCCTTCGGAGGTGAAGAGGTAGCCGTTGCGCGCGTTGCGCGAGGGCAGGACGCAATCCATCATGTCGATGCCGCGGGCGACGTATTCCGGCAGCTCGGCCGGCATGCCGACGCCCATCGCGTAGCGCGGCTTGGAGCGCGGCAGAACCGGTTCGGTGGCCTCGACGGCTTCGAGGCTGAGCGGCCGCGGTTCGCCCACCGAGAGTCCGCCGATCGCGTAGCCGTCGGTATCGAGATCGACGAGCGCGGAGGCGCATTCGCGGCGCAGATCGGGATACATCGAGCCCTGCACAATCGGGAAGAGCGCGTGCCGCGTCGGCATGTCCGCCATGCGCTCACGAAAATGATCGTTCGCTTCTCGCGCCCATCGCACGGTGCGCTGCATGCTTTCACGCGCGTATTCGTGGCTCACGGGATATTCGGGGCACTCGTCGAGCACCATGAGGATGTCGCTGCCGTAGGCGAGTTGGACGTCGACCGTCGATTTCGGCGTGAACTTGTGGAGATCGCCATTCAGGTGCGATTGAAAGACGACGCCATGCTCGTCGATTTTGCGGAGGCCGCTCAGGCTGAAGACTTGAAATCCGCCGGAATCGGTGAGGATTGCGTTTGGCCACGACATGAATTTGTGGAGTCCGCCGAGTTGGCGGATAAGTTCGTGACCCGGGCGAAGGTAGAGGTGATAGGTGTTGCCCAGGAGGATCTTCACGCCGAGATCTTCGGCGAGGTCTCGCTGCGTCAGGCCTTTGACGGTCGCTTGCGTGCCGACGGGCATGAAAACGGGCGTTTCGATCGTGCCGTGGGCGGTGTGGAGCAGTCCCGCGCGCGCACGGGTTACGGGGCATTCGGCGACAACTTCAAAGGAAATTTGAGGCAAGGGGTTCGTCTTCAATGATAGCGTGGCTTAGGCTTTTCGGTGACTCTGGTGGGGTTCGCGTACAATCAGAATTCGGCGGCTCACGCAAAGTGGTATCGATGCGGGTGGATGCCAGCCGTTTCTAGATGAGTGAATTCGCGCCCTTGGTTCATGCTGCAGCTCGGAAGAGACTGCTCTTCCTTCCGCACGCTGTCCGGCAGATGTCGCGCCCGGATAGAATGATCAGTGTGGTGGAGGTGCGGCGCGTCGTGATGCGGGGAGAGATTATTGAGGACTACCCGGAGGACGCGCGCGGCCATAGCTGCCT
>JAOAPT010000596.1 GCA_025463045.1 Candidatus Solibacter sp. | reverse complement strand
CACAAGCCCGTCAAGAGCGGCCCGAAGGACACCGACGAAAGCACCGACACCTACGACACGGTCGACTGGCTGATTCACCATGTCGCGGGCAACGCCGGCAAGGTCGGCATGTACGGCATCTCGCAGCCCGGCTTCTACGCGACCGCCGGAATGATCGACGCGCATCCGGCGCTGGTCGCGGTCGCGCCCCAGGCGCCCGTGACTGATTACTACATGGGCGATGATTCCTATCACAACGGCGCTTTCATGCTCGCGCACCGCTTCAATTTCTATATGGGATTTCGCGCGCGCGAAGGCGGCCCGGAGCTGCCCAAACCGCCGGCGCCCTTTCAGTTCGGCACGCCCGACGGCTACGATTTTTATCTGCAGCTCGGCTCGCTGGCCAACGCCGACGAGAAATATTTCCTGCGCAAACAGCCGCTGTGGAATCTGAACATCGACCACACCGCGTACGACGACGTCTGGCAATCGCGCGCCATCTGGAAATATCTCAAGAACATCAAGCCGGCCGTGATGCTGGTCGGCGGCTGGTACGATACCGAAGATCCGCAGGGACTGCTGCGGCAGCATGCGTTCATGGAGAAGAACGGGCCGCCTGCCGTGGATATGCTCGTGATGGGCCCGTGGAATCACGGCGGCTTTTCACGCGGCGACGGCGATCGCCTGGGCAACGTGAATTTCGGCTCGAAGACCGCGGCGTACTATCGCGAAAAGATCGAGCTGCCGTTTTTTCTGTATTACCTGAAGGGCAAGGGCGATGGAAAATTTCCGCGCGCCCACGTCTTTCAGACCGGGATGAATCAGTGGCGCAAGTTCGACGTATGGCCGCCCGCCGCGGCAAAGGCCACCACGATCTTCCTCGGCCCGCAAGGCAAGCTCGCCTGGGAGCGCCCGTTGCAAGCGGCCTTCGACGAATATCTCTCCGACCCGAACAAGCCCGTCCCGTACATCGGCTATCTGGCGACGCGCGTGGTCAACACGTACATGACCGAGGACCAGCGCTTCGCCGCGGCGCGCCCCGATGTGCTGGTCTACAAATCGGACGTGCTTACGCAGGACGTGAATGTGCTCGGCCCGATCATGGTGGATCTCAAGGTCTCCACGACGGGCACCGACAGCGATTTCGACGTGAAGATCATCGACGTCTATCCCGGCGATGCGCCCGATTACAACAGTCCTGCGCCGGCGGCCGGAGCGCCGCCCACGGTCTCAATGATGGGCGGCTATCAGCAACTCGTTCGCGGCGAACCGTTCCGCGGCAAGTTCCGCAAGAGCTTCGAAAAGCCCGTCCCGTTCGAACCCGGCAAGCCGGATCGCATCACGTTCGCGCTGCCCGACATCGCGCACACCTTTCGCACCGGTCACCGCATCATGGTGCAGATTCAAAGTAGCTGGTTCCCGCTGACGGATCGCAATCCGCAGAAGTTCATGGAGATTCCCAAGGCGCTCTCCACGGACTTCGTGAAGGCCACGCAGCGCGTCTACTTCGGCGGCCCAGACGGCTCGACGATCACGTTGCCAATCGAGCAGTAGCGCCGTGGGATGCAAGCGCCCAATCAGAGCCGCGACCGTCAGGGAGCGGTGGTCGCTTGACCACCGCTCCGTAACCGTCGCGGCTCCGATTGGTGTGTGTTCTTCAGCGGTCGCGACGCTGATGGTCTTCGGCGCCCCCCTACTTCGACTTGTACGTCTTGCTGTACCCCGTCCGCACGTTCGTCATCGTGTACTGCCCGTCCGGCGCGACCGAGAGCTTGAGCAAATTCCCCGTGCAGTCCGCGCTCGGGCCGAGATTGGCGATCATCTTCTCATCCGAGTTCACGTCCTTCGCCGTGCCGAGCGCGAGGTGCCCCTGCCAGATATCCTCAAGCCCCGGCGATTTGCGCAGCACTTCGAAAACCGAAGCCGGACCGCCTTTGCGCGGACCGTTGTTCATCACCGCGACCGTCGGCTGAATCGCCCAGACGAACTGTGGGGAGTTTGAGCGCTCCAGGCCGTGGTGCGTCGTCTGATATACATCGACCGTGCCGATCAGGTTAGCCGGGCACACCAATTTCTGCTCGTAGTTCCAGGTCAGATCGCCCATGTCGATGAAATCGAATTTGCCGAATTTCAGCACGAAGCCGACGCTCATATCATTGTCGGGATCCTGCTCCGCGGCGTGCTCCTTGAAATCCGCACATGCGGCATTCTTGGCACCCGCGCCCTTCAATGCTTTCGTGATCGCCTCGCCCGCGGACATGACCACCTCGACGTCCACGCCTTTCAGCGGAATCCGATCACCGGCCTTCAGGCTCTTCCGCTTGCCCGCGCTCAGTTCCTCGTACGCCTTGTAATTTGCGGCGACCTGCGGGCGTGCGAGTTCGATGGAGGGGCCGTGATCCATGTACATTTCGATCGGGATCAGCTTCGCCAGCGCGGACATCGCGCCGATATGGTCGGCGTGAAAATGCGTGGTCAACAGAATGTCGATCTTCTTCAGCCCGGCCTGCTGCGCCGCGGCGAAGATCCGCTTGGCGTCGCGATCGTCGGGCGTGCGATTCGCCGTATCGACCAGCATCGATTCGCCGCCCGGCGCCACGATCAACGTAGCGGCGCCGCCCTCCGCGTCGATCCAGTAGATCTCGAGATTGCGCGACGCAGCGGACAGCAGCGTGGTACAAAACAGTGCGCCTGCGACAAGAAGTTTGGTCAGCATAGGTTTACCCGAACATCATAGCCGCTCTCACCCGGCCGCGGCCTTCACCGCGCCCGAAAGGGTGACGCGGAAGGTGGCGCCCGTCAATCCGGCGGCCCCGGATTTCTCCAGCGTGATGCGCCCGCCGTGCGCGGTCAGGATAGACGAAATAATCGAGAGCCCCATCCCGAGCCCGTTTTCTTTCGTCGTGAAAAACGCCTGGAAAACGCGCTCGCGCAACTCCGGCGGCACGCCCGGTCCGGAGTCCGACACCAGTATCTCCACCTCGCCCGAGCGCGCGCCGCGTATCGTTCGCACGACGACTTTGCCGGGACCGCCGATCGCTTCCATCGCATTCATCACCAGGTTCATGATCACCTGGCGAAGCTGCACCGTGTCGGTAAGCGCCGCCATCAGGTCGGCCGCCGGTTCGAATTCGAGCGCGACATTGCGCAGGCCGGCAGCGCTGCGCA
>JAOAPT010000561.1 GCA_025463045.1 Candidatus Solibacter sp. | reverse complement strand
CTCCACCACCCGCCCGATCTCCGCACGAATCCGGTCCTTCGGAATCGACGACGCGCGTTCCAGGTTCAATACGCCGATCAGCTTGCGGTGAATCTGCGATTTCAGTTCGAAGTATCGGTCCGCCGTCTTCGATGCCACCGGGGAGCTACCGCCACGCTGGGGCAAAGGTCGATTGGGTCCCACTTTTTCTCCTGGAAGGTGCGCCGTGCAGAGTGTATTCGCCTACAATTATATCCCTAGGGGGATTCGTGAAATTAAGCTTGCTTTCTCTGTTCGCGCTGGCTCTTCCAGCGTTCTCGCAGACCACCATTAAGGACGCTCTGGTGAAGCACTGGAAGGTCACCGGCGAGCTCACCATTGCCGTCGCCGAGGCCATGCCCGCGGACGATTACAACTTCCGCCCCAACCCGGAAGAGATGAGTTTCGGCCAACTCATGGCGCACATCGCGCTCGCCGACCGCAACGCCTGCACCAACGCCAGCGGCATGCCGGCGCCCGCACTACCCGACCCGATCGCCGCGTTTGCCAAGGACAACAAGGTCGACGTGGACAAGCCCTCCGCGGTCGCCTTCCAGAAACAGATCTTCGCCTTCTGTAACACGGCCGTCTCGTCCGTGACCCTCGAACAACTCGACAAGATCGCCGGACCCCCCGCGCGCAACCTCACCGGCTACGAATGGCTCTGGAGCAACTTCACCCATACCGCCCACCACCGCGGCCAGGCCGAAGTCTATCTCCGCGTCAAAAACATCAAACCTCCAACCTACGTATTCTGATTCTGAAGATGCCTGTTCTTCAACGGCGCGAGGGCCCCACTTGTTCAGAAATCGGCCGCCCTCTGTCTTTGCTTATCGGCGTTGATCGGCGTTCATCGGCGGCTAAAGATTTTCTCATCGTCAGCAGATACTCCCCCAATCCGTCCAGGCACGCATGTTTTCAAGAGGTACTGGAATCACCGCGCCGCGAATACGTATACTAGAAGTTTGACACCCATATCTCTGTTTGCAGCATCCCTCTTACGGGATCGCTCCCAACAAAGGACCTCCGCATGAGTACGATTGCGATCAACCCCATCCACCGGGTCGTCCGCTTCTATGAGGCGCCTATCGGGAAAAAGGTCATCATGGCCTTTACCGGAGTCATCCTCTTCGGTTACGTAGTGGCCCATCTGCTGGGGAACCTGCAGATCTTCCTACCCCCCGCCGACAATGGCGAATACCAGATCAATCACTACGCCGCCTTCCTGCACAGCTCAGGGAACGTGGCACTCCTCACCGCCGCCCGGCTCTTTCTTCTGATCTGCGTCGGCATGCACATCCTGGCCTCCGTGCAGCTCTGGAGACTGAAGCGCGAAGCACGCCCCGTCGCGTACAAAAAGAAAGACGACGCGTCCGCCTCGTACGCCTCGCGCACCATGATGTGGAGCGGCCCGATCATCGCCGCCTTCGTCATCTTCCACGTTCTGCACCTCACGGTCGGCGCGGTCGGCCCGACGCCCGCGGCAGAGTTGGGGATCAACTCGCCCGACGTGCGCGCCAACGTGATCCACGGCTTCCAGAACCCCGCCATCTCGGCCTTCTACATCTTCGCCATGATCCTGCTCTGCATGCACCTCTACCACGGCCTGTGGAGCATGTTCCAGAGTCTGGGGATCAGCCACCCCCGCTACACTCCGATCCTGAAGAAGGGAGCAGCCATCTTCGCCATCCTGATCGCCATCGGCAACTGCTCGATCCCGATCGCCGTAATGGCCGGCCTGGTCAAATAGGAGACGCCAGCATGGAACTCACTTCAAAAGCCCCGACGGGCCCGATCGAGACGCGATGGGAACGACATCGCTTCAATCTCAAGCTGGTGAATCCCGCCAATAAGCGCAAGTACACCGTCATCGTCGTCGGCAGCGGACTCGCGGGCGGCGCCACCGCGGCCAGCCTCGCCGAGCTCGGTTACAACGTCACCTGTTTCTGTTTCCAGGATTCGCCCCGCCGCGCGCATAGCATCGCCGCTCAAGGAGGCATCAACGCCGCCAAGAACTATCACAACGATGGCGACAGCATCTATCGCCTCTTCTACGATACCGTGAAGGGCGGCGATTTCCGGGCGCGTGAATCCAACGTCTATCGTCTCGCCCAGGTCAGCGTCAACATCATCGATCAGTGCGTCGCGCAGGGCGTGCCCTTCGCCCGCGAATACTCGGGCTACCTCGACAATCGCTCCTTCGGCGGCGCGCAGGTCTCCCGCACGTTCTACGCCCGCGGCCAGACGGGGCAGCAGCTCCTCCTCGGCGCCTATCAGGCGCTCGAACGGCAGATCGGGCTCGGCACCGTCAAAATGGACGCGCGCAGCGAAATGCTCGACCTGATCGTGGTCGATGGACACGCGCGCGGCATCGTCATCCGCGACCTGATCACCGGCAAAATCGAAAGCCGCTTCGCAGACGCCGTCGTCCTTGGCACCGGCGGTTACGGCAACGTCTATTACCTCTCCACCAACGCCAAGGGTTCGAACGCCACCGCCATCTGGCGCGCCCACAAACGCGGCGCGCTCTTCGCCAACCCCTGCTTCACCCAGATCCACCCGACCTGCATTCCCGTCTCCGGCGAATACCAGAGCAAGCTCACCCTGATGAGCGAATCGCTGCGCAACGACGTCCGCGTGTGGGTGCCGCTCAAGAAGGGCGACAAGCGTCCGCCCAGCCAGATCCCCGAAGCCGAGCGCGATTACTTTCTGGAACGCAAGTACCCGAGCTTCGGCAATCTCGTCCCCCGCGACGTCGCCTCCCGCAACGCCAAAGCCGTCTGCGATGAAGGTCGCGGCGTCGGTGAAAGCGGACTCGCCGTGTACCTTGATTTCCGCGACGCCATCCAGCGTCTCGGTGTCTCCGTCATCAAAGAGCGCTACGGCAACCTCTTCGACATGTACAACCGCATCACCGGCGAGGATCCTTACAAGGAGCCGATGCGCATCTACCCAGCCATCCACTACACCATGGGCGGCCTCTGGGTGGATTACAACCTGATGTCCAACATCCCCGGACTTTACGTGATCGGCGAAGCCAACTTCAGCGATCACGGCGCCAACCGTCTCGGCGCCAGCGCCCTCATGCAAGGGCTGGCCGACGGCTACTTCGTCCTCCCCAACACCATCGGCGATTACCTGGCCTCGAACAAATTCGACAAGCTCGACCCCAACCACCCCGCCGCCCGCGAAGCCGAAGCCAACGTCAACGCCATCACCAGGCGCCTCCTCGAAGCCAAGGGCAAACGCTCGGTCGATTCCTACCACCGCGAACTCGGCAAAATCATGTGGGAATACTGCGGCATGGCCCGTAACGCAACCGGACTCACCAAGGCGCTCTCCGAAATCCCCGCGCTCCGCGAACAGTACTGGAAAGACGTCAAAGTCCTCGGCACCGGTGAAGAGCTCAATCAATCGCTCGAAAAGGCCGGACGCGTGGCCGATTTCTTCGAACTCGCCGAGCTGATGTGCCGCGACGCTCTGCATCGCAACGAAAGTTGCGGAGGCCACTTCCGCGAGGAGTATCAGACGCCCGACGGAGAAGCCCTCCGCGACGACGAGCATTACGCCTACGTCGGCGCGTGGGAGTTCCGGGGCACGGGCGCCGAACCCGTCCTCCACAAGGAGCCCCTCACTTTCGAATACGTCCATCCCTCGCAACGGAGCTACAAGTAATGCGAATCATCCTCCACATCTGGCGGCAGCGCAACGCGAGCGACAAGGGCAAGCTGGTCCGCTACGAGGTGCCCGACGTCAACGAGGAAATGTCCTTTCTGGAGATGCTCGACGTCCTCAACGAAGACCTCATCGCCAGGAACGAAGACCCCGTGGCGTTCGACCACGATTGCCGCGAGGGCATCTGCGGCATGTGCGGCGCTATGGTCAACGGCGTTGCCCACGGCCCGCTTCCCGGCACCACCCTCTGCCAACTCCACATGCGCCACTTCAAGGACGGCGACGAGTTGTACCTCGAGCCCTGGCGCGCCAAAGCCTTCCCGGTGATCAAAGATCTGGTGGTCGATCGCGGAGCCTTCGACCGCATCATCGCCGCCGGCGGCTATATCTCCGTCCCCACCGGTAGCGCTCAGGACGGCAACACCATCCTCGTTCCCAAAGAGAATTCCGAACGCTCGATGGACGCCGC
>JAOAPT010000552.1 GCA_025463045.1 Candidatus Solibacter sp. | reverse complement strand
GAAGCTTGCGGTAGTCCGTGTACGCCTTGGGCTTTTTCTGGGTCTTGTCTTCGACGGACTTCACCGCCGCGTCGAGGACCTTCTGATCGATATCGCACAGGGCGACCAGTTCGACATTCGGTTGACCGGTGATCTCTTTGATATGGTCTTTGCCCCGGCCGCGCAGGCCGATGGTTGCAACCCGGAGCGTGTCGCTGGGGCTGCCAAAAACGGTGGTGGATGCGGCTGCCGCGGCCGCGGTGCTGATGAAGAAATTTCGTCGATCCATAAGTTCCTTTAGCGCTACCGCAGGTTACTTTATCACATTCCGGGCATTTCCGCTGAAATAGCCTGAAATGTTGGCGACCGCGAGTTCCATCAGTCGGGCACGTGCTTCACGAGTCGCCCAGGCGATGTGCGGCGTCACCAGGCAGTTGCGTGCCGAGAGCAGCGGATTGCTCTCCGCGGGCGGCTCCACACTGAGCACGTCGAGCGCCGCGCCGGCCAGCTTCCCGGCGTTGAGCGCGGCCGCCAGATCTTCGTCGATCACCAGCGGTCCGCGCGAAGTGTTGATCAGGAATGCGGTGGGTTTCATCAGCGCGAGCGTGCGCGCGTTGATCATCCCCTGCGTCTCCGGAAAGAGCGGCGAGTGCAGGCTGACGACATCGCTCTCGCGCAGCAGTTCCTCGACAGCGGCCCAGCGGAATCCCGGGTACGCCGGCGGATCGCCGTGGTACGTATCGTTGGCGATGACCTGCATGCCCATCGCGTCGGCGATCCGCCCGACCGAGCGTCCGATGCGGCCGAACCCGATGATCCCCATCGTCTTCCCCGCAAGTTCCATAAGCGGCGATTTCCAGAACGACCAGTCCGCGTTGCGCGACCACTCACCCGCGCGCACCGCATCGGCATGTACGCGAACGTTGTGGCAGAGCTCGAGCAGCAGCGCGAAGACAAACTGCGCGACGGACGCAGTGCCGTAAGTCGGAATGTTGGTGACCGTGATCCCATGACCACGCGCGGCTTCTACGTCGACCACGTTGTAACCGGTGGCGAGCACGCCGATATATTTCAACTCGGGCAGTTTCGCCAGCGTATCCGCCTTGAGCGGCGTCTTGTTCGTGAGCACCGCGACGGCGCCGCGCGCGCGGTCGGCCACTTGCTCGGCGGGAGTGCGGTCGAACACTTCTACTTCGCCCACGGCGCGCAGGGCATCCCAGGTGAGGTCGCCCGGGTTCAGGCAATAGCCATCGAGTACGACAATCTTCATGCTGCGGTTTCTCCGTAATCGTGAATCACTATCGTATGTCCTGTGCCGCGTGCGGCGACGGCAGCCGCGAAGCCCGGACCGGCATCAAGTTCCTGCACGGTCCACGAGCCTTCGGGCGAAGCACCCGCGCCATAGAGACCGAGCCCCTGCGCCTTGAGGATCGCTTCGAAGCGCGTCCAACGGCGGAAGAAATCCGGCGCGTCCGACGGGCAGACTTCGTCCGGCGGGAAATAGCGTTCCGCGATCGCGGCGAATTCGATGAGCGGACGCAGGCGCTCAATGTCCACGCCGACCGGAGTTCCGCGCGCCACCGCGACGAGCGCCATTTGTTTCGAGTGAGAGAGATTGAACTCGAGATCGGGAAGGTTGGGCAGGAACGGTTTGCCTTTTTCGTGAAGCGCAAAATCGAGCCGCCCGTCGGTGTAGCGTCCGAGGATGTCCCGCAGCGCGCCGTGGGCACGCAGATAGCGCCGCCGCAAGGTGGGCGTTGCAAAGCGCCCCGCCCGCGCCGCTTCCCCCGTCGTCGGCGGCGGCGTATTCACCTTATCAAGCTGAATCCGCCAGACATGAATCTCCCCCGGCTTCAGCATGCGAGCCCCGTAGGAAATGCCAAATCCTCGGCTAACGCGCTGAGGAATTCCCCGCGCGCCGTATTGAGATAAAAATGTCCTCCGGGAAAAAGACGCATCGCGAACGACGCCGTCGTCTGCTCGCCCCATCCTGCAAGATGCTCTTCGCGAATATTGCGATCGTCGACGCCGCCGTACGCGCGAATCGGGAAATCGAATTGCGCGTCTTCCCCATACACGTAAGCCCGATAGAGCGCCGTGTCTGCCTCCAGCGCGGGAAGAATCGCGCGCATTAGCGCAGGATCGTCGAGCACTTCCGCGGGCATGCCTTCGAGTCGCCGCAGCTCTTCGACGAAAGCCTCGCGCGACGGCGCGGGCGGCGGCACATGATTGCGCCGAAACTGCGGCGCGCGCGCGCCCGACGCGATCAACATTTCGGGAAGAGCTTTGCCCCGCCGCCTAAGTTCGCGCGCGAGTTCGAACGCGATCGCCGCGCCCATCGAATGTCCGAAGAACGCGAACGGCCGATCGAGGTACGGTTCGACCGCGCCCGCGAGCGCCGTGATCATCGCCCCCATCCGTTCGAACGGAGCCTCGGCAAGACGCGATTCCCTGCCCGGCAATCGCACGCGCACTACGTTGGCGCTCGCGAGCGAGTCGGCAGGGCCTGTCGCCGCGCCGCCGCCTGCATGCGGAAAAGTAAAGAGCCGTCGCGACGCAGCCGCATCCACGCCTGTGAACCAGGACGCGGGCGAGGCCTGCTGTCGCAGCCGGATCGCGAGCAGCTTGCGCTTCTCGGGCGACAAGAGCGTCGCCGCCGGCGCTTCACTCGCGCGCGGCCGGTTCACCGCTTCGCGAGCCAGCACAGCCGTCAGGATCTTCTCAAAATGTCCGGCGTGCAGTTCCTTCGCGTAGTTCAACGCGGCGGCGCGCGATCCCTGCGCGATCTCCTCGTAGTGCTCGCGATCGGTGAGCAGGCGCCCCAATGCGTCGCGCCACGGAGCGAGATCCTGCGGCGGCACCTGCGCGACCGGGACCATCTGATCGTCGAGTCGCGTCTCGTATCTTTCGATAGGGTGGACGGGCAGAAGGTATGGCACTCCCATCATCGCTTCGGGAATTCCGCCGACGTTCGCCGCCATCACGGGGACACCGCGCAGCATCGCTTCCAGGACGATCCGGGACCGCGCTTCGGCCCAGAGAGAGGGAACAAGCAGGACACGCGTGCGGTCCAGAAGTTGGTTGATATCGTCCACGGGCGGGAGCAGGCTCACGTTCGCCCGCACTTCGAGAGACGCGCGGTCATCCTGGTTGGTTCCCCACGTCGGGACGGCGGCGAAGGCCGTCTCCGGAAATGCGTCGGCGAGCCCGAGAAAGATCGAGATCCCTTTCACTGCGCAGGGATTGACGAGCGTCACGTATTGATTTTCGAAGCGCCCGAGCACCGGCCATTCTTCCGGCTCCATCAGCGAGATCGGTACGTGGACCGCGTCGATCGCGGCGTACTTGCGAATGTAGTCCGCGACATACTGACTGACACCGACGACCGCATCGCAGGCGCGAATACGCTCGGTCTTTGCCGCGGAGGGAAATGCGCAGTCGGGACCGAAGGGCAGTGCGAGCGTGGCGCGCGCGAGGTAGACCACCCGCGCCTTCCCGTAGCGCAGCGCGACTTCAAGCAGGAGCTGCGCCGGGTCGTCCGTGGAGGCGAGAACGATGTCGGGCGCGAACGCTTCGAGTTCCGCGGCGAAGACAGCGCGGAGGTTTGCGTTAGTGACGATGTGGACATCGACGCCCGCGCGCGTGAACGTGACGACTCCGTTATCCGTAGTGCGCGGAGTCACGTTGCGCGCCGCGAGCGACTGCAAGTATCGGGCGTGCTCGTCCGAACCGAAGACGCTGATCCGCGCCACGACGCGGCACTCATGCCCCCGCGCCGCGAGCGCTTCCATCAGCAGGCGATTCGATTTGTCGCCGCCCCCATGCGCCGGATAGTAAAGCGAGTTCTGCGCGAGAAGAATGCGCATCAGGATACTCCAGCACCACTGATCCGAGTCCTGAGCGGTGGTCGTGTTCGGCGTGACCACCGCTCCCTAACGGTCGCGGCTCTGATTAGCATCCGTGCTTGCGTTGGGCGCCGGCCTTTCGCTTGCGCAGCCGCGCACGTTTCTCCGGCGAAAGCGTCGCGACGACTACGATCCCTCAGGCGCGGGGCGCGGATTGGAATGCGAGCTTGCATCACGCGCCCGCCTTTCTTTTCCGCAGCCGCTCGAGCAGCCGCGCACGTCTCTCCGGCGAAAGCGTCGCGGCGACTACGATCCCTCAGGCGCGGGGCGCGGATTAGAATACGAGCTTGCATCACGCGCCCGCCTTTCTCTTCCGCAGCCGCAGCGGCCGCGCACGTTTCTCCGGCGAAAGCGTCGCGACGACTACGATCCCTCAGACGCGGGGCGCGGATTGGAATGCGAGCTTGCATCATGCGCCCGCCTTTCTTTTCCGCAGGCGCTCGAGCAAGAGCGCGCGTTTCTCCGGGGAGAGCGACTCGATCGTCGCATGCGTCGCAGGGCCGTCGGTGCGAGGACGAAGCGTCATTAAATAGCGCTCCAGCGCCGACGCATCGAGTGTCGCGACGAAGCGCTCGGACGCCGCGCGGGAGGTACGCGATTCGCGCTGGTACGATGCGCGATCGGTGAGCAGTTCGCGGAGAGCGTCGACCCACGGGCCCGCGTCGTGCTCGCGAATCACCGGACGCGGCATCGCGTGTTCGTCGAAGACCGGCTCGTAGCGTTCGATCGTGTGCACCGGAATCACATAGCCCGTGCCATGCTTGGCCTCGACCAAACCACCGGAATCGCTGGACACGACAGGAATGCCGCGCAGCATCGCCTCCATCACGATAAGGCCAAACCCCTCGTACCACAGCGAGGGCATCAGCAGAATACGGGTGCGTGCGAATATGTCGTCGATATTGCGCGCACTGGGCAGACTGCGAATGTTATTCAGACTCGCCAGGGCGCGGTTATCGTCGCTCGTGGTACCCCATCCGGGGACCACGCCGAATTCGACATCGGGCATCCGTCCCGCGCTCTCGAGGAAGATCGAGACGCCTTTGACGGCGCATGGGTTGATCATCATGACCAGCCCTTCCTCGAACTTACTGTGGTCGGCGAAGGGGCCGGGGCCGTAGATCGGCGGATGAATCACAGCGGCCTTGGAGCCGATCGAGCGCTCGATATACTCCGCCATGTGATGGCCGATGGCGACGATGCCCGCGGCGTTCTTCACCAGGTCCGTGCCGTCGCGGTCCGGATTCCAGCTTGCCGGGCCGAAGGGAAAGAACTGGGGAGTGTGAGCCAGGTAAACCACGCGCCCGGGGGCGCCATGCTGCGCCTCGCGCAATAATCCGTGGCCGAGATCTTCGCTCGAGACCAGCACCCAGTCGGGATGGAATTCGCGGATCTGCTGGCGCAATACTTGAATGCGGCGGCCCGGATCGTCGACCGCGAAGACGGTGATCGACGAGTGGAAACGAAGCTCCGCGCCGGGTGCGGTGGCGCCGCACACGATCCGGCATTGATGCCCGGCGGACGCCATCTGGTCCAACCAGATGAGGTTGCTGCGCGTCGCGCCGCCGCGCGGCGGCACATAGCTGGCATTGGCCGTCAGCAGGATCCGCATGCGCTAGGAGGCATCCTGCTCTTCGGCGAGGAGAGCGCGCACTTCGTCGTCGCTCAGGCCGTCGAGCTCTTGCAGCAGTTCCTGGTAGTCGCCGCCGGACTGTTCAATTTCCTTCAGCTCGATCGCCTTGGCGAGCTCGGCGACGGTGAACTCACCGGAATAGACCACCTCAAGCGAAAGCTCCACCGCGTAAAGTTGGCGTACACGTGAGAGCAACTGGACAGCGAGCAGCGAATGGCCGCCGAGCTCGAAGAAATTCTCGTGGATGCCGACTGCGTCGATGTTGAGCAGCTCGCTCCACAATACGACCAGGTCGCGTTCGAGCGCGGTACGCGGCGGCTCGACTTCGCGCACCGTCGTGGTGCGGCGGGAGGCGGCGCGAATGTGCGCCAGAATCTGTTCCGGATCGCGCAGTTCGGTAGCGATGCGGACGTAAGGAACGCGCCGGGGCACGGCGGCCGGGCGGCCTTCGCCGGTGGGGAGATCGGCCAGTCTGCCGGCGCCGGGACGATACTGAATTTGCGCGGCCTCGGCCGCCGGAAAGCGGAAGACTTCGCCGTCATCGCGCGTACCGAGCGCTTGCAGGAAGAGCAGCGCCGGACGATTACGCTGCGCTTCGATGAACGGAATCTCGACGCGATCGAGCCCGCGCTGCACGGCGATCTCACCGAGGCGCGCGACCATCCGATGTTCCACACCGCGGCCCAGCGCGCGGCAACTGAGCAGAAACGTATCGACCGCAAGCGCCGTGCCTTCGACGCGGAAGATCATCGCGCCGGCGAGGCCATAGCTGCCGAAGCGATCGGTGACATGCACCGTGAGACACTCGGCGGCGAGCCGCTGAATCTCCGCGGGAGTGCGACGGATGCAGGTGGCGTTCATCTGATTGGTGCGATGCGTGAGCTGCGCGACGCGATCGACCTGCGCGGACTCCATCGCCGCGATGACCACCTTCAATTCGAGCATCGCGAGAAATTCTTCCAGGCTCGCCGAACTGCGCTGCGCGCGGACGCGCTCGGCACGCTGCGCGTAGAGCTCGGCGCGGCGGCGATCTTCTTCGGTGACGCGCGCGCGGTCAAAGGCCCAGAGGTGGCGCAGGAATTCGGGGATTCCGGCAGCGGGCGAAGGCAGCGCGATGGCGAGCGCCTGGGGCGCGCCGGCCTGCGCTTCGGTGACTTCCTTCGGGTTGTCGTCGATCAGGATGACGGTGTCCAGCCCGATCTCGAGTTCGTCGGCGAGCGATGCGAGGTTGGCGCCTTTGGTGTCCCAGTTGATCCGCGAGGCGGCGAAATCGGTGAGCTGCAGCGGCATTTCGGGATGCGCTTGAAAGGTGGCGGCGACATCCTCTTCGTTGTTCTTGCTGCAGAGAGCGAGCAGCATTCCCTCCTCGCGGCGCGCGCGCATGAACTGCTGCAGCTCGCGGCGCGGCGGGTCGAGCACGACGCCTTCGGGTCCATCCTCGCCGCAGATTCCGGCCCAGAGTGTGTCGTCGCAATCGAGCGCGATGACCTTGAAGGGCGTTGCGGTGATCGCGTGAATCTTGCGCGCGATGGCGGTGGCGAGGGCGACGAAATACACCGGCGTGTACGGCACGTGGCCGAGTTCGTTGGCGTGCGGATCGTGGATTTCGGAGACCGGATAGAGCGACGAAATTTCGGCGGCGGTGATCAGGTGGACGGAAGCGAGATCGGTGAGCCCGCGGCGCATCGTGTCATCGAGCTCGGAGGTGCCTGCGCAGAGGACGACGAGCAGCGGGGAGAGCAGACGTCCGGCCGCATCGCGCACGGCCTGGATGAACTCACCCGATTGTCCGGAGTTCCAATCTTCGAAGCGTACGAGAACGACGTTGATGCCGCCGGCATTGCGCGCGAAGAGGCCGGCGGGGTCGAGCAGTTCCTGAAAAACCTGGTTATAGGCGGCGAAGCGGATCTCGCCCGGGAGATCCAGTTCGCGCAGCCAGAAGGCCAATCCGGGCTGGATGGCTTCGGCGGTAAAAGTGGCGCTGATCGCGATCGTCAAATTCCATTATATTGAAGGCCTTATGGCCTCCGCCAAAGATTGCAAAACCTTACACGAAGTTCGAGTGGAAATCGACCGGCTGGACGAGCAGATTATCTGGCTGCTGGGCGAGCGGGCGGAGTACGTGCAAGCCGCGGCGCGGTTCAGACGAGCGAAGAGCACGTCGCGGCGCCGGACCGGCAGCGGGCGATGCTGGAGGTCCGGCGCGCGTGGGCAGAGCGCGAAGGACGTGATCGAAGACGTGTACCGGCGGCTGGTGGCGAGATGGCGGAGTGGCGGAAGGCGTGAGGACGGAGCTCCGACACGCGACCACCGCTCCCTGACGTTCGCGGCTCAGATTGGAGAGTGTTCTTCAACGGAATTCTTCATGGCCCCGTTCGGGGCCACAACAAGGGATGAAAATGCACGATCGTTTTTTTTGGAGCGTCATTTTCAGGGGAGCGAACTATGCGCTGGGCATCCGAGCCGCGACCGTTAGGGAGCGGTAGTCGCGTGACCACCGCTCCGTAACCGTCGCGGCTCTGATAGGAGCTTGTTCTTCAACGGAGTTCTTCATGGCCCCGTTCGGGGCCACAACAAGGGATGAAAATGCATAATCGTTTTTTTGGCATCATTTTCAGGGGAGTTTTCCATGGCCCCGTTCGGGGCGCAACAAGGGACGAAAATGCACGATCGCTTCTTGGCGCGTCATTTTCAGGGGAGTTCTTCATGGCCCCGTTTGGGGCCGCAACAAGGGATGAAAATGCACGATCTTTTTTTGAGCGTCAT
>JAOAPT010000544.1 GCA_025463045.1 Candidatus Solibacter sp. | reverse complement strand
AAAGCGGCGCATCCGGTGCCGTGTCCCGAGGATAACCCCGGTCACGTGTATTAGATTTGCTCTAAGTGGCTTGGTTCAACAAGACTGTCAATCGTTACTCGCGATCGCTGACGATAGTTATGGAACTGCTGGCAGTCACGAGCGCCGATGAAGCGCCGAGCCCCGATCGGAGCCGCGACCGTCAAAGAGCGGTGGTCGCATGACCACCGCTCCGTAACCGTCGCGGCTCCGATCGGTGTGTTCTTCAACGGGGTTCTTCATGGCCCCGTTCGGGGGCACAACAAGGGATGAAAATGCACGATCGTTTTTAGGCGCGTCATTTTCAACGGAGTTCTTCATGGCCCCGTTCGGGGCCGCAACGATCCCTCTTGGTGCACCATGGGTCCACCACATTATCCGTTCGCAACATATAAGAAGCGCAAGATAAACAACGCCGTCAACAAGTAGACGAACCAATTTACCTCGCGGAACTTACCGCGCAGAATCTTGAGCAGACTATACGCCGTGAACCCGAAGGCCAGCCCGTTGGCGATGCTGAAACTCAGCGGGATGGTCATCATCGTCAGGAATGCCGGGATCGCGATCTCGGGATCGTTCCACGCAATTTCGCCGACCACCGACACCATCATGCTGCCGACGATGATCAGCGCGGGCGCCGTCGCCGCCGCCGGAATCGCGCCCACTACCGGCGCGATGAACAGCGCAAGGACGAACAGCAGTCCGGTGACGATCGCGGTGACTCCGGTCCGTCCTCCGGCCGCCACGCCCGCTGCGCTTTCGATGTAGCTGACCACGGTCGACGTGCCGGAGAACGCGCCCACGATGGTCGCGATCGCATCGGAAAATAGAATGCGATTGAGCCGCGGAATCTGCCGCGCTTCGTCGAAGAGATTCGCTTTCTTTCCGACGGCGACCAGCGTGCCGATGTTATCGAAGAGGTCGATGAAGAGGAATACGAAAATGATCTCGAGAAAGCCCAGCCGTAGCGCGCCGGGGATATCCAGTTTGCCGGCCGTCGCCGCGAGATCGCCGAGGCTGTACGACTGCGGCGCCCATTTCGAAACTCCCGTGGCGAGCCCGACCAGGGTCGTCGCCAGGATCCCGATCAGCATCGCGGCGCGCACGCGCCACGCCAGCAGCGCGGAGATCAGCACCAACCCGAAGAGCGCCAGCGCCGTTCCCGGATCGCGCAGGTTCCCGAGCGTGACCGTGGTCGCCGGATGCGGCACGATGATTCCCGAATTGCGGAAGCCGATGAACGCGATGAACAACCCGACACCGGCCGCGACCGCCGCGTAGAGTTCGTGCGGGATCGCCGAGACGATCAGTTGCCGCACGCCGAGCGCCGTGAGCAGCAGGAACGCGACGCCCGAAAGGAAAACCGCGCCGAGCGCCGCCTGCCACGGCACTCCCATCCCCTTGACGACGGCGTACGTGAAGTATGCGTTGAGCCCCATGCCCGGCGCGAGTGCGATCGGGTAACGCGCGAGCCCGCCCATTAAGAAACTGCCGACAGCCGCCGAAATACAGGTGGCCGCGGTGACCGCCGCCAACGGCATCCCCGTCTCATGCAGAATCGCGGGGTTGACGAAGACGATGTACGCCATCGTCATGAAGGTAGTGAAGCCGGCCAGAATCTCCGTCTTCCAATCGGCGCCGAGCAGCTTAAATTCGAAGTAGCGCTCCAGCGTGGCACGCAGCGGCATGAAGGCCATCTTACCCTGTCGCGAGTGCCTAATCGCGCAGTTGAATATTGATGAAGCGGCTGACGGTTCGCGGTTTGCCGGGCGGCGCGAGTTTGTCGGTCACGGTCACTTCGAGGATATAGTCGCCAGGCGCCACATCGCGCGCGAGGGAGAGTCTCCCGGAGACTTGCCGGTGGGTGGCCGGCACCACGGGATAGGTGACCTCCAGCGGATTTCCCACGAACATGGCGTGCCCCTGCGCGTACATCCGGGTGCGCATTTCCAGGCGAGCCTGGCCGCTCTCGTCGGCCGAAGAATGGAAGATGCTGTAGAGTAACTGGAGCGCCTGGCCAGCCTTGAAGCGGCGTTCCACGCTGCGCTCGCGCGGGTTTCCCGTGGACTCTTTGGCACCTGCCGGATCGGCAGTGCGGACATCCAGACTCGAAATCGCGAATTCGCCGGCAGCCGGGATCCAGAGACTCTGGGCGGCCGTTCCCATCCGATCGCTCACGCCATCTGCCGTCACCGCGCGCACGCGCCACACGCCCGACGCGGGCAGCCGCAGCGACAAGGTGAACAGCAGACCTTCGCGCAGCGCGCTCTCATATTCCGCGCCCGGCATCACGATATCGTAGGCGCGTTCGACCGGCGCGATCACGCGGCCCGTGTCGGCACGAGCGTCGACCATCATCCGCACCGACCCGCGGTAAACGTTCTTCGCGTCGCGGATCATCGACAGGTCGTGAGCGTCGATGAGGATGCTGGCATCGACCACCGCGGACTGCCCGGCGAACGACGAGAAGTGCGACGTCAGCCTGGTACGAATCGTAGATCCCGCGAACGGAGAAAGGAGCGCGCGTCGAACCTGGAGCACGTAATCGGGGGGCGCGGGAAACTCTTGCCGCGCCTCCGCAGTGAGCGCGCGGGAGCGGGTACGCAGCGTCACGCCGGCGCGTCGCACCGTGATCAGCGGCTGATCGTCCCACGTGCGCACCACCGTATATTCGGCGACCGGTTCCTCGTATCCGGCCACGTAAAAGGAGTCTTCCGCTTGCAGGACGTGCGCGAGATCCGTGCCGAAAAGGCCACCGGTCAGGGACGTAAGTTTTTCGAGCGGTGATTGGGTTGGCGAGGCAGCGGCCGCGGGTAGCGGACCGCGCGGATCGCGCGGATCGCGCGGATCGCGCAGATCAATCGCATACACCGCCGCCATCGCTGCACCGGCGTCGCTGAAGAGAGATCCCGCCGCCGCATCGTGAGTGCCGGTGGCGCTCAAATTTTCCGAGAAGAGTACGATGAACTTCCGTCCGCGAATTCCCTCCAGGCCCTCGATCGCATGGTGCAGCGTCAGCCAGGTCGCGCCCGACGCGGTCCGCTCCGTAACGTTCCCGCCGAGGAATTGAATCCGGTCGATGGCGTCAGAGAGCACGCGCCGGTCGTCCGTCAACTGCTGCAGTGCGCCGTCACCCGCACTGACAGGAAGCACCGCCATGCGGTCGCCCGATTCCATCTGATCTTTGATAAAACTCCGCAGGGCGCCCCGCACCTCCGCGATCTTCGCCGCCGAAAGACCGAGATCGTCGACGATCGCGATGAAGTTCCGATTGATCTCGTCGGGCGTGAGATCGAAGCTGTGAGCACCGGAGGCGCCCGCCGCGTGACGGCGTGCATCGAACCAGGTAAGTCCGGCAAGCGTACGCGGATGGCCGGCCTGCGTGATCTCCAAATCCTCGGGCCGTAGATCGGTAACGGGCCTGCCGGCGTCATCGACGGCCACGAAATCGACATAGCGTGTCGTGGTGGAGGGCGGCAACGGAGCCTTGGAACGCTGGCCGAAAGCGAGCAGCGCACACGTCAGGAGGGCAGCAAGGCGGCGCTTCATTCTCTAACAGTGTAGACCGTGGCGCAGCTATCGAACATCGAGCGGCGTCAGTTTGCCGTCCCGCTTGATCCCCAGGCGCAACGGGCGCGGCGGACCCGCGTGGGGCACCGTGACTTCCACCCACAACTCTTCGCCGGGCTTCACGAAACTCGGGTCGATGGCGTGCTCGGGAATGAAGTAGGCGACCGGTTCGTTGAGCGCCCAGCCTTCCCGCGTAGGCGCGGCGGTCAACCCCGTCGCGACGGCGGTCTGGTGCGCGGTAAGCGTGCCGTTCTCCGCCGAGAGGGCCACGGGGCTCCACTGCTTTCCCTGCGCATCGGGGAACGCCACCTCGAGGCGCAGCGAGACGTAGCGACCGCGGATGGGCAGGTTAGGATCGTACGGTGCGGTCTTCGTCCAGACGCGCGGCAGGCGTTCGCGCTCCCACGCGTACTTGCCCGCGACGCTGAGGACCAACAGGAGCTGCAGCACGCCTACCGCGACT
>JAOAPT010000530.1 GCA_025463045.1 Candidatus Solibacter sp. | reverse complement strand
GCAATCCGTAATCGATTTGCCCGAATTCGGCATTGTGAATGTACATGCTTCGCTGCTGCCGAAATATCGCGGTGCGGGGCCGATCCAGTGGGCGATCGTCAATGGCGAAACGCGCACCGGCGTCACTACGATGCAGATCGATGCGGGGCTGGATACCGGCGCGATGCTGCTCAAGGCGGAGACGGAAATCGCGCCCGAGGAAAACGCGATTGAGCTCGGCCGCCGGCTCGCCGTGCTCGGCGCCGACCTGCTGGTGGAAACGCTCGCCGGTCTTCAGGCAGGCACCCTCGTTGCCGAAAAGCAGGACGGCGCGCAGGCCACACTGGCGCCCTTGCTGAAGAAGGAAGACGGGCTGATCGACTGGCGACAGCCCGCTCTTGCCATCCACAATCGCGTGCGCGGCTTGCAGCCCTGGCCCGGCGCGCAGACCACCTTCCGCGGGCAGCCGCTGCACATCTGGAAATCGCGCGTCGCCGAGGCCGCGGGGGTCGCCGCGCCCGGTACCGTACTGCGCGCGCGGCCGCTTCTGATTGCCACAGGCGATGGCGCACTCGAGTTGCTCGAAGTACAGCTCGAAGGGCGCAAGCGTATTGCGGCCGCCGATTTCGCCAACGGACAACGCATCATTGAGAATGAAGTACTAGGAGCAGCAAAAGTTTGAACCTTCCACTGGGATTTGCTTACGCCACCACCTACGCCGGAATCCGCGCCGTGGAGAAGGACGATCTCGCCCTGATCGTCACCGGACTGCCCGCCACTGCCGCCGGGGTCTTCACGCAGAACCGCGTGCAGGCCGCTCCGGTACGGCTCGGCCGCCGCCACCTGCACTCGTCCAAGGGATTGATCGGTGCCGTGGTGATCAACGCCGGCAACGCTAACTGCGCCACACGCACCGGCGATGCCGTCGCACTGACGACGTGCAAATCCGCCGCCAAACTGCTCCGCCTTCCGGTCAATCAGGTGGTGCCCTCTTCCACCGGAGTCATCGGCGTCGAACTCGACGTCCGCAAGATCACCGACGCGTTGCCGCGCCTCGTCGCGGGCCTTAATCCCGACGGTTTCGAGCAGGCTTCGCGCGCCATCATGACCACCGACCTGGTGCCGAAGACCGCGTTCGCCGAAGTCAAACTCCGGCGTGGCACAGTGCGCATCGCCGGCATGACGAAGGGCAGCGGCATGATTCAACCGCTGATGGCGACGACGCTCGGGTACGTGATGACCGACGCGAATATTCCCGCCGCTCCGCTGCGCGCTATGCTGAAGCGCGGTGTGGAGCGCAGTTACAATCGCATCTCCGTCGACGGCGACACTTCCACCAACGACACGCTTCTCCTGCTCGCCAATGGGGCTTCGGGCGTACGGCCCGATCCGAAAGAAATGCCCATGATGGAGGCCGCCATTACCGACGTAATGGAATCGCTCGCGCAGCAGATCGCGCGCGATGGCGAAGGCGCGACGAAGTTCATCACCATCACGATCACCGGCGCGCCGAGCAACGAGGGCGCAGCGAAAATGGCGCGCGCCATCGCCAACTCGCCGCTGGTCAAGACCGCGATCGCCGGCTCCGACCCCAACTGGGGGCGCATCCTGTCGGCGGCCGGCAACGCGGGCGTCGCGTTCGATCCGGCGCGCACCGATATCCACATGCAGGGAGTCGCGGTCTGCAAGAGTGGACTCGCCGCGCCGTTCTCCGAGCAGGAGCTGAAGAAGAAACTCGACGCGCCCGATTGCGACATCCGTGTCGCGGTGAAGGGGAAGGGGAAGGGTGAGGCGCGCTTCTGGACCTGCGATCTCACCGAAGGCTACATCCGCATCAACGCAAGTTACCGGACGTAATATGATGCGCCGCGCCGCACTCACTCTATTCGCGATCGCGCTCTGCTGCCCCGCGGCCGGCGATTCGGCGATTGACCCGGCAACCGAAGTCCTCGACCTGTTCACCGATATCGCCGCGTCCCTGAGCGCCGGCAACGTGCCGCGCTTCCTCGCTGCCTTCGACCCCGCCATGCCCGACTACGCTGCACTTCGCGACAACGTCACCGCCCTGGTCGCGCAGGGAGATATCCAATCGTTTATCGACCCCGTGGAGAATCAGGGCGACGCGTCAAGCCGCACCGTGGAATGGAAATGGACGCTGCGATTGCGACGCGGCGAGGACGCCACCGGCACCCTGGTTCGCGAGCAGACCGTGAAGGCAACCGTGACCAGGCGCGGCGCCAAATGGAGGGTCACGCAGTTAGACCCCGTGAGTTTCTTCGCGCCCGCTACTTCGAAGTAATTTCGCGCACCAGCGCGAATGCTGCGTCCTTTTGCTTGATCGGAATCGAAAACGATTTGTCGCTGTTGGCCGGCACCTTCAGAATCGTGCCGCTGACGCCGCCGACCTGCGAGCCTGTCACGTCCGTCAGATCCACCACCAGCTCCACCGCGGCCACGTCGTGCGTCGCCGTATTACGGATCGCTCCGACGAGCCGCGAACCGGCGTCGTGGTGCACCGCGATTTCCACTACCTGGATATCGGGATTGCTTGCCAGCTTCAGGTTCGGGTCCACGTTAGGCAGTAGTTTGGATGCGACTTCCTTGGCGGTCATCTCCTTCTGCGGCTTCGCTTCCGGCGGGTCCATCAGACTGCTCAATGTGTACCCGATGCCAATCACCAGCAAGAGGCACGGTACGGCGACCAGAGCCCAGGAACGCAGCTTGTGGCTCAGCGGGCGGTTCGTCAGGTACAGAGGGTCGGTGGGGGCCGGACCGCCGGAGAGCAGCCGCTCGACCGGTCCGCGCAACGGCCCGAGCCACTTCATTTGCGCCGCGTCCGTCTTCTGCCCCGAGGGTTTGAGACCGGCAAAGACGATTGATTCCAAGAATTCACGCACTCGCTTCATGATTGTTCGTCTACGTCCGTCCGCACGTTATTATAGCGTGCGGAAAACGCGGCGGACGCGGGAGCTACTACCGCCCGCGGCGTGCCGCCAGCAGATTCTCCAGGCTCCGCAGGTTTCCCGGATGGCCCATCACGATCAGAAAATCCCCGCCGCGTACTGCCGTGTCCGCCGGCGGATTGAAGACCATCTCGCCGTCCGATTTCCGGATCGCCATCACGATCACGCCGACTTCTTTGCGCAGTTGCATATCCTTGATGGTGCGGTTCACCATCTCGCTGTTTTCGGAGACCCGCACCTGCTCTATGGAGACGTCTTCGCCAACTTCTTTGGTCGTGAAATCGAGAAATTGCAGCACGTGCGGGCGTAGCAGCGATTGCGCCAGCCGGTGCCCCGTGATGGAGTATGGCGCGAACACCGCGTCGGCCCCGGCGCGCCGCATCTTCTCCTCGGTGCCTTCTTCCGCCGCGCGCGTGGCCACGAAAATCTCGCGATTCAGTCCCTTCGCCGAAAGCAGCACGAACAGGTTGTCCGCGTCCGTCGCCAGCGCCGCGACCAGTCCCCGCGCCCGCTCGATCCCGACCTGATGCAGTGTCTCATCGCGCGTCGAATCCGCCGCCACTGCGAGCATCCCGGCCAGCATCGCGCGCTCCACCCGCTCCGGCGCGATGTCGACGACAACGAACGGGACTCCGGCGTGCATCAGCTCATTCGCCGCGCCCCGCCCTACGCGGCCATAGCCGCAAATGATGTAGTGGTCCTTCAGCTTGTCGATCATGCGTTTGTTCCGCCGCTTCCCGATGGCATCGCCGAACTCCATCTCGATAATCGTCTGCGTCATCGCCCCGATCGCGATGAAAATGGTAGTCACGCCAAAAAAAATCAGGAAGGAATTGAAGACGCGCCCGGCATGCGACAGGGGATGAATCTCGCCATACCCCACCGTCGTCATGGTGGTCAACGTCATGTAAAAGGCGTCGAAGACGGGGAAGTGGTCGATGAGTGTGAATCCGACCGTTCCAGTCAGCAGCGTGGCCGCAAGCGCAAGGCCGATCAGGGTTAAACGGCGTGCAAGCCGGCTCATTTTTGGCGTCTGGCTTCAAGTATAGCGGGAACAGCGCGATCATCTGTTAAACTGGAAAAGATCTGTGATTCCTCCCCAAGAGGGCCGGTAGCTCAGTTGGTAGAGCATGTGACTTTTAATCACAGGGTCGCGGGTTCGAGTCCCGCCCGGCTCACCACTCTTAGCATCGTAACTTCCAGCGAATCGTTGAGGTTCTTGCGTAATCGGTGTGTAGTGTAGGGCAAAGGTACACAATGCTCACTCTATATAAGAGGCACACGAAGGCCTACGCTTGGACATGTCCGCGTTTACGCGTGAATTTATGCACGCTGAAACCGCACCATTTCGCAGCAAACTCCGTGGATTCACTCGCGAGGCGCTGAGGTTGGCATCCCTGCATCATCAGCTCGAACCCTCGCGACTAAGGTGCTGGAACCGCGTGGACCTTCCGGTGTCACAAACCTACGAGGTCGG
>JAOAPT010000514.1 GCA_025463045.1 Candidatus Solibacter sp. | reverse complement strand
TGTGCGGACAGGATCGCGCAGCCGGCGATAACCAGCACGAGGGTACGCATGGAACTTAAACTCTATTACGCTTCAATCCACGGCAGGTAGGCGGCGCCGAAGAGTCCCGCTTCGTTGCCCAGGGTGGCCTGCGCGATGCGCGTCTCGGTGAGCGTGGCGCGGAAGGTGAAAGAGCGCTCCTTCGCGACGCGCGTCATGTGCGGCTCGAAGAGTTCCCAGGCCGGCAGCATCCCGCCGCTCAACAGGTAGAGGGGGAAATTGAAAGTGTTGATCAGCATCGCCATCATCAAGCCGAGCGATTCGCCCACCACCTTCCAGATGTGCCGGGCCTTGTCGCCGGCATCTCCTACGGTCTTCGCGAGATCGTAAACGTCTTTCGAGGAGAGCCCATCGCCCAGGCGCATCAACTTCGCCATCGCGGTGACGGCCGATGCCGATGCATGCTTTTCGAGGCAGCCCTGATTGCCGCAGCCGCAGGGATTGCCGTTGACCACCACGGAAATGTGGCCGAACTCGCCGGCCATCCCGACACTGCCGCGCACGATGCGGCCTCCGGAAATGATTCCGCCCCCGATCCCAGTGCCGAGGGTCAACAGCACCAGATCGTCTACGTGGCGGCCCGCGCCGATCCACTTTTCGCCGAGCGCCGCCGCATTGGCGTCGTTCTCGAGGATCACGCGCGTGCCCAACCGGCGGCTGAGTTCATCGCGCACCGGCACGTTCTCAAGGATCGCGAGATTGTTCGAGCCCGTGATCAGTCCTTCCTTCACGCGAATGAAGCCCGGCACGCCGACGCCGATTCCAGCGAGTCCGCCGGCGCCATGCTTGTCGCGTAGCTTGGCGATGGTCGCAGCGATGTCTCCGAGCACGGCATCGCGACCCCCTTTGAAATCCGTCTCACCGGAAATTTTGTCGAGCATCGTGCCGCCGCGTTCAATTGCCGCGGCTCTCAAATTCGTTCCACCCAGGTCCAACCCGATCGAGTATTCCGGCATTCCACGGCATCATATCCTACTCCGGACGGCCGGCGAGGGAGTGCACGATTTGCGCTAGCACTCTGGTACCACTTGCTGCCAAATGGTCCCCATAAATAGTTTTTAATCGTTCGTTGGCTACGCTTGTGCTACAACATGAAACAACAACGTCCCTGTCGAACGTCTTATAGACAGGGAAAGGGGAGATCACATGAGGGATGAAAGGTATATCGAAGTTCCTGGGAGCAAGACCCACGAACTGCCTCCATTGCTCGTGCATCGCGCCGCGGAGGGCACTACGGACCTCGCTTCCGTAATGCTGGAGGCCGAGGATATGTTGGCCGCAAGCGACGCCGGGGCAGAGGTCCTGGAACAGCGGAAGTTCGAACTCGCGTTGCAACTTACCGAACAGTACAAGGGCCTGATGTCGCACTGGTTCTGGGGCGACAGCGTGATCGAATGGATTCGCCAGTGTGAGATTACGTTTGAATCCGAAGGCACGCTGCGCACGTTGCTGCATCCCGATGTATGGCCTCATGCCAGCCGCTCGAGTTTTGTCGAACTGCTGCGCGAGAAGGCAGTCCCGACGGGCGGAGTGGCGCTGGATCGCGCCGTGGGTCTGCGGCTCACGTTCCGGCAGCCGCCGCCGATCGCCTGCTTCTCGAGCCAGTTCCTGTTTTATCTGAATTCGCCGGTTGCCGATACCGCCTATCAGACCTGGTCGCATCTGGCACCCTGTTCGCAGGCGCTGTTTCCGCCGGATCGCTTTCATTTCGACGTGCTGAACATCAGTTAGAATTGGGGCATGTATTCGCCTACCCGCCGCGATCTGCTGGCAGCCTCCGCGCTGCTTTTTACGCGCCGCCTCCGGGCGCTGCCCCTCGCCGACATCAAACTCGGAATCACCACGGATGAAATCGACGACGATGTTCTGACCGCCGCCAAGTTCCTGCAGGCTCACAATCTGAAGTGGGCCGAGGTGCGCAATATCTGGGGACCGTACAATACCTCACAACCGATCGAGAAGGTGCGCGAGGCGAACAAGATTCTCGACGACCACGGTATCAAGGTGTCGATCGAAGGCACCGGATTCTTCAAGATCCCGCTGCCCGCCGATGACGCCGAGGGTCAAAAGAAGCTGGACGCACAGTGGAAACTTCTGGATGCTTCCATGGAGCGCGCCAAGGCGTTCGGCACGGACAAACTCCGCGTCTTCACCTTCATGCTCGGCAAGGGTGAGACGAAGAACGATAAAGCGTACGATCGCATCTGGGAGTTGACGCGCGAAGCCGCAAAGCGCGCGAAGGGTTTCCGGCTCGCAGTGGAGAACATCGGCGGCGGTTACGTGTCGACGGGCGCCGAAGCGGCGTTGCTGTTCAAGAACGTGAAAGAGTCGAACATTGGTTTGACGTGGGATCCGAACAACGCGGGCGAGAGCGGAGAGCAGTCGTTTCCGGATGGTTATCGGAAGCTTGATCCGGCGCGCATCTTCCACGTTCATCTGCGCGACTACAAACATCAGGACGGCAAGGTCGTGTGGGCCAAGGTGGGCGATGGCGAGTTCGACAATTTGGGACAGATCCGCGCCATGCTGAAGGATGGGTACAAGGGCACGTTCACGCTGGAGACACACTGGCGCGATCCGAAAGGGAAGACCTACTCGACGGAGCAGAGCCTGGCGGCGCTGCTGGAAGTGATCGCTAAGGTTTGAACGTGATCGCTAAGGTTTGAGCGTGATCGCTAAGGCTTGAGCGTCACCTGTTCGACTTTGTAGCCGCGGCTTTCAAGAGTGGCAACGATGCCTTCCTTGCCGGCCATGTGAGCCGCGCCGACCATTACGAACCCGATTTCCTGGCTCTTCAATAACTGCTCGGCTGCGTCCGCCATGCGCGGATTGCGATCCTGCAGCACCGCCCGTTGGACCTCCGGCGGGCCGGTGGGATCTTCGGCCCCGATCCGGTCGAGCGCTGCCGCGTCGCCGGCGATCCAGGCGTTCTCCATGCGCTTGGCTTTGTCCTGCGCGCGGCCCGCGACTTTCATCTCGTCGAGCAGGATTTTCTCCTGCACGTCATCCGGGAAGCCGGCAAACAATTTGTACTGCGCATCAGCCGATTCGATCTCCACGATGCGCTTCTTCTCCTTTGCTTTATCCAGGAAATATCTGTCGACCGACAGGTTGGGGTCCATGCCGTTTTTCAGCACAGGGAGCATCTCCGCACTCATGGAAATGAGCCAGGGTTTCATGGTCGTGAAGCGCTCTACAGGAGCGCCGAAGGCGGTACAGAACTGTTCCAATGCCGTGCGGGTTTCGGGACGGATGTGGTTCCATAGCGTGTCGCCCTCGGGATAAAGGCCGAGTTTCGTCACTTCGATCTGCATCTTCTTGAAGTCGATGCGATTGATATCGATCTCAACGGCCAGCACCGCGGAGCGATCGAAGGCGTCCTCGATTTCTTTCGCGAGTGGGAACATGCCCTTCGTGCCCAAATGGACGGAGCCGAGCAGATAGACCACGTTGTCGCGCGAAGAGACCTTCCAGAACATCGCCTTCTTCGCCGGAGTGGGAGCGACCGTCTGGGCGGTGAGCAGGGTCGAGAGAAGGAGCGGTGCGAGCAAGGCGAAATCCCGTCGAGTGTGATATGAAATGAATGCCATGACTAGTCCCGGACGTAGACAGTTTCTCACTTCTCTGGCGAGTGCGCTCGCCGCATCGCGCCTCGCCGCGCAGGAACCGTATGTGCCGAAGCAGAGCGACCGGCCGGAGACGCTCACGGGCGACGAGCCCGGCTTTATACCGATCTTCGACGGCAAGACGCTGAACAATTGGGAAGGCGATCCGAAATACTGGCGTGTGGAGAACGGCTGCCTGGTCGGCGAGATCACGCCGGAGACCGTCATCAAGAGCAATACGTTTATCATTTGGCGCGGCGGCGAGCCGGCGGATTTCGAACTGAAGGCCGACTACCGGATTACTTCCGGCGGCAACAGCGGCATCAACTATCGCAGCGTCGTCGTACCCGACCTGGTGACGCCGGCGAATAGGTTCGCCATGCGCGGGTATCAGGCCGATATCGATGGCGGGAACCGTTACACCGGGCAGAATTACGAAGAGAAGGGACGCCTGTTTCTCGCACTGCGCGGGCAGACGACCCACGTGGTGAGCGGGCGGCGGCCGATCGTGCTTTCCTCGACAGGAGATGTGAAAGCGCTGGCGGAATTTATTACCAGCGACTGGAACTCGTACCACCTGATCGCGCGCGGTAACGTGCTGACGCACATTTTGAACGGGCACCTGATGTGCAGCGTGATCGACGATGACCCGCCGCACCGCATG
>JAOAPT010000478.1 GCA_025463045.1 Candidatus Solibacter sp. | reverse complement strand
TGCAGCCACCGCGCTCGTCCTCGGCCCCGACGGGTCGGCCTATGTCACCGGTACCACCAACTCGGCGGATTTTCCGGTAACTCCTGGAGCTATGCAGACCACCTATTTCAACGGCGGTCAGTACCAGGGCTTTCTCGTGAAAGTGGATCCGGCCGGCGCCGTCATCTACTCCACCTTCATCAATGGAACGTCGACCACGCAGATCACCGGGATGGCCCTTACACCCGCGGGCGAACTCTTTCTCACCGGGATCGGCGGACCCGGCTACTCCGTCGCCAGCGGCCAGGCCATGCAGGGCTTTCTAATGAAGTTCGACGTACCGCTGGCCAAAATACTGCTGTCCACTTACGGTTATGGCGGCGGACTCATCCAGTTGGATAGCAGCGCCAACATCTATCTCGCCGGCGAAGCCTATGCGAACCTGAGCACCACCCCCGGCCAGACGCTTGCGCTCCCCACGCTGCCGTCCGGCGGCTTTCAATCGACTCACGACGCGCGCTTCTGCCTGACCCTCGGTTCCGGACCCGGTGGCGGCGGCAGCCAGTTTCCCTGTCACTATCAGTATGTCGCCAAGCTCAATCCGGCCGGCACCGTGCTCTGGGCGACCTATGTTACCGGCACCTACGGCGCGACTGTCCGGGGAATGGCGCTCGATAGCGCGAATAACATCATCGTCGCCGGATCCACTAACTCGGATGACTATCCGGTCACTCCCGGAGCCTTCCAGACGGCTTACGCTGCAAGCGCGCCGCCCCTCCGCGTCGTTCCCTCGAGCACGTATCGCGACCCGCCGCCGCCCACCGGCTATATCACCAAAGTCAATGCCGCCGGCACCGGTCTGATCTGGTCGACTTACTTTGGTGGATCCTATGCCGACCAGATTACGGGCATGGCTGTAACTGCCAAAGGCGAACTCTGGATCTCGGGCCGCGCCGGTTCGGACGATCTGCCGGCGCTCGCCGGAACTCCCGAAGGCTGCCGCCCCTCGGCGAATCAAAAACTCGGCTTCGTCGCCCGCGTCGCGCCCGATGGCGCCACCGCCGGCCCCACTCAGCTCATCGCCGGCGCGCCAGATTGCCTGTACTTCGGCTGCCCCGTGCTCTCCGGCTATCCCAGCGATCAGGCCAACTGGCCGCTCGCGCTTCGTCCCGATGGAACCGCGATCGTCGCCGGTACCAGCGGCACCGTGGCGTCCGTCGATTCGTCCTCCGCCAGCCGCCTCACTTGCATAGCCGATCCCGCGGACAACGCGCAGCTCCGCTCCGTAACGCCCGGCCAGTTGATTTCCCTATTCGGCAACGACCTCGCTCCCGCCGGCGGTGCCTCGCCCTCATCCAACTTCGGGGTGTCCTTCAACGGCATCGCCGCGCCCATCCTGTATTCCTCGCCGCAGCAGATCAACGTGCAAGTGCCCTACGAGATCGCCGGCCAGTCCACCGTGCAGTTGCAGGTGACCGATCAGCAGATTCCGCTCGCCTTGTCCGAAACCCGCACCCTTGGAGTCGCCGGCCGCCAGCCCGCAATCTTCCTCTCGCCCGCCGCTGCCGCCAGTCCGTTTCCTGGCTACACCGTATGTGGAGGCATCACGTCTCTCGGTGCCGCCGCCGTCGCGATCAATGCTGACGGCACGTTGAACGATTGCACGAACCCCGCGATCGCCGGCACCACGGTCACGCTCTTCCTCAACGGCCTGGGCCCCGTAACGCCGACCCTGGCGACCGGCGCAATCGCCCAGTCCCCGGCCGTACCCGTAACCCCTGCCGTCGCCGCGTTCGATTCCACGTTGTCCCCGATGTCCGCCGCCACCATGAGCATCCCCGGAACCATCACCGGCGTCGCTCAAGTCCAGTTACAGCTACCCCTGAATGCCGGCACCCAGTTGACGCCGCTCCTGGTAACCCCAACCGTCCTCGGCAAGAACACCCGCGAGCGCCTCGCCCTGATCTGGACGCGAGCCAAATGACCGTTCACACGAACAGTGAAATTATCTGCGCCTGATTCTAAGTCCATGCTATCAGTGGACCAAGTGATAACTTGCCCGCAACCCATCAAACCGAGCCGCGACTGTAAAGGAGCGGTGGTCGCCGAATCGAAACACCACTCCCTCCAAATGACTGTATTACCAAACCCCAGATGTCATTGAAAACAAATGACAGTGCCAGCCGACCTACAGCGCTACCGACTGCCGCAGCGTAAACCGCAGCGGAGTCTCCGCGCTGATCCCGACCTCTTTCTTCCCGGTGATCGCCGCCCCCGCCGTGCCCGCGCCTGCGCCGGCGCCTGCGCCGATCAGCGCGCCCTTGCCGCCGCCCGCGATCGCTCCGATCGCCGCGCCCACTCCGGCGCCGCCGCCGATCAGCCAGCTATTCCGCTTCTTATGCGAGGCGCTCACGCGCTCCACACTCGTCGTCTCCACGCGGTATTCCCTGCCGTTCAACCGGAATCCGTCGAGCGCGAGTCCAAGTTGTGCCCTGCCCTTCATCCGCCCCGATGCGCGCGCCGTCGTCACGTGTCCGCGGAACTCGGTCCCCGCCGGGACCATCACCCGTCCCCCAAGCTCGACCGGCTCCGCCAGCGTCGCCGTAAACCCGTCGCCCGCGCGATTTCGCTTCGTATCGATCGACTCGTCCACCCGCACATGCAGCGGTGTACCACTCGGAATTACCGCGCCTGCATAATTGCCGGCCGGAGCATTGCCGGCCGGAGCATTGCCCGCCGGAGCGCTCGCCAGGGGTGCCGGAGCCATCGGCTCAGGAGTCGGAGTTGAACCCGCACCCGGCGCGCCGCCTGCCGGCTGCGCATACCCCACCGGACCCGCCGGCGAGGTCGCCACATTCCCCTTAGAACATCCCGCCACAGATCCGGCCACAATGACCAACGGTGCGATCCACAACCACTTGAGCATGAATTTTCCTCCGCAGGCGATATATGCACGAGGCATGCCAACCGCTAACTCCTGTGTAACAGTACATCTCTTCTTCGAACTGTATAAAAAAGACCTTGTGGAAAGAGGTAAGATGGGGCATGGGATGCGTCCCCTCCATCTCGCGCCCGGGCCTCTTCGGCTCCGACTAACTCCTCCCCCCGCTCCATACGGCGCGCCTCCACGCGCGCAGACATCCACCCACAACTGAATAAAGAGGAGTAATGCCATGGGCAACACCTTGGAACAGGTCCGTCACGACCTTCCGCATCTCAACGGCCCCATCCCCGGCCCGCGCGCGCGTGCCGTTATCGAACGCGACCAGAAGGTCGTATCGCCGTCCTATACCCGCTGCTATCCCTTGGTAGCTGCCAAAGGAGAGGGCGCCATCATCGAAGACGTCGATGGCAACCGCTTCCTGGATTTCAACGCCGGGATCGCGGTCGTCGCCACCGGCCACTGCCATCCGCAAGTGGTCGACGCCATCCAAAAACAGGCCGCCCGCCTGATCCACATGTCGGGCACCGACTTCTACTACGAGGAGCTCGCCGCCCTCGCCGAAAAGCTCGACGAGATCGCGCCCGGCGCCGTCGCGCGCCGCGTCTCCTTCGGCAACTCGGGCGCCGAGGCGATGGAGGGCGCCATCAAGCTCGCGCGCTACGCCACCGGTCGCGATAAGATCATCGCCTTCTTCGGCAGCTTCCACGGCCGCACGATGGGAGCGCTCTCGCTCACCTCGCGCAAGGCCGTCCAGCGCGCCGGCTTCGGTCCGCTCGTCCCCGGCGTCATCCACGCGCCCTATCCTTATTGCTATCGGTGCCCCTACGGACAGCAGCCCGACACCTGCGCCGTCGAGTGCGTCAAGCACATTGAGGACACGCTGCTCAAGACCATCAGCCCCGCCGAGGAGACTGCCGCGATCGTGGTCGAGCCCATCCAGGGCGAAGGCGGCTACATCGTGCCGCCCCAGAAGTTCTTCGATGAACTCTCGCGCGTCGCCAAAGCCAACGGCATCCTTTTAGTATTCGATGAAGTACAGAGCGGCATGGGCCGCACCGGAAAGATGTTCGCCGCCGATCACTTCGGCGTCGTGCCCGACATTCTCACCGTCGCCAAGGGAATCGCCAGCGGCCTGCCGCTCGGCGCCACCGTCGCCCGCGCCGACCTCATGACCTGGCCGCCCGGCGCGCACGCCTCCACCTTCGGCGGTAATCCCGTGGCCTGCGCCGCCGCGCTCGTCACCATCGAACTCCTCCAGCGGGAGCTCGTCGATCACGCCGCCCAAATGGGTGCGTACCTGATGGACCGCCTGCGTCAGTGGCCCGCCCGCTTCCCCATCGTCGGCGATGTCCGCGGCCTCGGCCTCATGCTCGGCATCGAGCTCGTGCGCGATCAGGCCACCAAGGAAAAAGCCGGCACACTCCGCGATCGCGTCGTCGATCTTGCCTTCGCCCGCGGCCTGCTGATTCTCGGCGCGGGCGACAACACGCTCCGCCTCTGCCCGCCGCTCATCATCACCAGGGACCAGTGTGATTTCGCACTTGATACTCTGGAAGCGTGCCTCCAACAGGTGATCGCAGAAGCCTGATGACTCTCGACGTCGGCTGCGGGATTCACAAGCAGCCCGGTTCCATCGGAATCGACCGGAATCCCGCCAGCCGCGCCGACGTGCTCGTCGATCTCGACCGTTTTCCCTACCCCTTCGCCGACAGCTCCTTCGACCGCCTCACCGCCATCCACGTCATCGAGCATGTCGACGACGTGATCCGCTCCATGGAAGAGTTCCACCGCCTCGTGCGCCCCGGCGGCACCGTCCGTCTCGAGACGCCGCACTACACCGACTTCAGCTCTTTCTGCGATCCGACCCACAAGCACCACCTCAACAGCTTCAGCTTCCGCTACTTCGGCGAGAACCACGGCGGCTTCGGATATTATTCGAAATCGAGATTTCGTGAGATTTCCGTCCGCGTCAAACTACTAGCATTGTGGCGGTGGCTCGGGTTCCAGTTCCTCGTCAATCGGTTCCCGCGCTACCGCCGCTTTTGGGAACACTACCTCTGCTATGTCGTGCGCGGAAAAGTCATGGAATTCGAATTCGAAGTGTTGAAATGATCGGGATCCTCTACCGCGCGGCGGACCGCCTTCGCCGCCGTCGCTACTCCGAGAATCACGGCCGCATCGGCGAAGATCTCGCGCACCGCTACCTGCGCGCGGAAGGCTGTACCGTGGTCGCCCGCAACTACCGCATGCTCTCGGGCAGGGGCGAAATCGACCTCGTCGTGTGGCATGGCCCGCGGCTCGTCTTCGTCGAAGTCAAAGCGCGCAGCAGTACGGAGTTTGGTGCGCCCGAGTCCGCCGTCGACATCGAAAAGCGCGAGCGCGTCCGCACCGCCGCGCGCGATTATGCCCGCCGCCTGGAGGTCGACTGGCGCCAGACCCGCTTCGATATCGTCAGCGTCGTACTCGGGCATCCTCCGAAAATCGAATGGCTGCGAGACGCCTTTTGAGCGGTAAAATGGTATCCCATGACTTACTACGGACCCAAAGAACTCGCTGCCTCGTTTCTCACCGTTCGCAACAACACCATTAAGCTTGCCGAAGAGATCCCCGAAGATCAGTACGGCTTTCGGCCCTCGCCCGATTGCCGGAGCGTCGCCGAGACTCTCGTGCATATCGCCGTCGCCCCGCGCCTGCAGCAGCAGATCCACTTCGTGGAGCACCGCAGCACGCTCGTGGGCTTCGACTTCTTCGCCTTGTTCGGCGGCCTGATCGCCGAGGAAAAGATGCCTCGCACCAAAGCCGAAATCGTCTCCCTGCTGCAAACCGAAGGCGCCAAGTACGCCGCGCAGCTCGAAGGCGTCTCAGACGAACTGCTTGCCGAAACCGTTCAGTATCCCGAGGGCATGCAGCCCCCCACCAAGTCGCGCTTCGAGATGCTGATGGCGCCTAAGGAACACGAGATGCACCATCGCGGACAGCTCATGGTCACGCAGCGGCTGATCGGTCTCACGCCGCACCTCACGCGCCACATGAACGAGCGCATCGCCGCCATGAAAGCCGCAGCCGGGAATTAAGTGTCTTCAGCTCCGCCGTACAGGTACCTCCTCTCGCTCCCAGAGCGCGCCATCCGCTCTCTGGGAGCGCTGTCCGGCGGCCTCCTCCGCGAACTCGGCAACGTCGCGCTGCCGGCCAGCGTTCGCCGCACCACTCTCTATCGCACGATGGTCGAAGTCGCACTCCGCTTCCTGATCGAAGAGGTCGGCCAGGTGGAAGGCGTCTATCCCACCGAAGGCAATCTCGCCGAAAGTTTCCTCCTCAAACGCACCGCCAGCCACGGCATCGAACTGCTCGGCATCCTTGCCTTCCACGCCTCGCCGGTCTGGGTGCTGGCCGCGCTCGCCGATGCTACCGGCGGCGGCCGCAAGCTCATCCTCGAGATCGCCGACGAGTTGAAGAACGAAGGCCTGCTCGATCGCAACACCAGCTTCGAGACGATGGACCAGGTGCTCGGCGGCCTCGAAAAAACCAGCGATCACATGGCCGTGACGTTGAACCTGCCGCCGGTCGATATCGCCGGCCTGCGCAAGGAATGGGAGACGCTCAAGACGGAGCTGGCCACCATCCCGCCCAAGAAGGTGCCGGCCCTCGAGCGCATCGAGAGCGTCTGGGAAGAGCTGCGCGCGGCGGCCAAACAGCAGGACCGCACCGTCTTCGGTATGTCTTCGCTGCTGGCGATTTCGACTGTGGCGCACGTCCCGGCCAACGTCCTCTGGCTCTCCCGCGCCGCGCGCTCCGCCGTCCGCCGCACCGGCCGCGTGCTCGGCGACGCCGTGCTCGATCACTACACGCAGGCGCTCTCCGAGATCTCCCGTACCGGCTTCCTCGCCTACTGGTCGCGTGAGTTCCGCCCCTACCTCCGCGGCGCCGCCGAACAGTTCGCCCCCGACCACGAGTCCCTCACCGAACGCCTCCTCAAAAGGCGAAACTCATAGGTTGCCCTCTTTCACTCCGTCGCCGTCACCAGCGCCTCCCGATACTCCCGCCTCAAACGTCCACCGTACGCGATACTCGTCCGCCTTCATCCCCGTCCACTTGTAGAAGGGCTTCTCATTGCGAGTCTCC
>JAOAPT010000471.1 GCA_025463045.1 Candidatus Solibacter sp. | reverse complement strand
CCGCCTGCGGTAGTCACGATTCTGCCTCCGGGCAGCCGAGAATGGGCCCGTCAAGCCCGATCCCCGGTCTACCGCGTCGCCGGCTGCAGCCCCACGTACGCAGTGCAGGCGAACGATACCGGCTTGGCGTTCCTCCGGTCGCTGAATGCCGGCGGCGCGAAGGGAGACGGATGGATCGAGGTCCGCGCCGTGACAAACCCCGACTGGCCGCATCACTCTGCGGACTTCGTGGCCGCTCCGGAAGCGATGTTCACGATCACCCCACTCGCGGGGCCGCGCAGACCGGCGATAGTACAGCCCGACGAATCCTTTCGAGTCGGACCGATTGCGCTCGGCAGATACGCGATTTCCGCACGAAGGGTCGTGCTCGGCGTCGAGAAAGTTCAGCCGGTGCTGGAAGCGCCTCTCGGCGGATGTGCAATGGTGAACGCATCTTCGACGCGAAGTCCGGCGTCCCTGTGCAGGTTGGAGAACTACTGGCGGGAGCGAAGCTTCGGATTGTACCGGGCACTTGGTCAGACACCGGCAAAAGACGGTAGGTTTCCGAGTTCACAATTTGCCGCTCGCACAGGTAATTGTCCATGTGAATCTCAATCAGGCGCCAACCGCCGAGGCCCTGAGTCGAGCCGGCGCCCGTATTCACGATGCAGCCTGCGCAGCAGATCGGGAAAGCCTTTGCCATTCGCCGAGCTGCGTGTGGACGTGGCGTGCGAGAGCCTTCGCCGAATCGTCTGAGGCCTGCAATCGAGTGACACTACACCTTGCGTTGAGTCGTTGAGTAAGCCCGTCACCTTACGTCCGAAGACACCGCCCCCGCATTAAACCCCGCGAGTGCCATTCTCCAGGAACGCACGGAGCCGATGACTGCGGCTGGGATGGCGCAATTTTCGCAGCGCCTTCGCCTCGATCTGCCGGATGCGCTCACGCGTGACGGCGAAATTCTGGCCGACCTCTTCGAGCGTGTGCTCGCTGCCGTCCTCAAGCCCGAAACGCATCTTGATGATCTTCTCTTCGCGCGGCGTAAGCGTCTTCAGCACCTGCGCCGTCTGCTCGCGGAGATTGAGATTGATCACCGCGTCCGACGGCGAGATGCCGTTCTGGTCGACGATAAAATCGCCGAGGTGCGACTCTTCTTCTTCACCGATCGGCGTCTCGAGCGAGATCGGCTCCTGCGCGACGCGCAGCACCTTGCGCACTTTCGACACGGGGAGCTGCAGCCGTTTCGCGAGCTCTTCGTTGCTCGGCTCGCGCCCGAGTTCCTGGACCATCTGCCGCGAGGTGCGGATCAACTTATTGATCGTCTCGATCATGTGCACCGGGATACGGATGGTGCGCGCCTGGTCGGCGATCGCGCGCGTGATCGCCTGTCGCACCCACCACGTCGCATAGGTCGAGAACTTGTACCCGCGTCGGTATTCAAACTTGTCGACGGCCTTCATCAGGCCGATGTTGCCTTCCTGAATCAGATCGAGGAATTGCAGGCCGCGATTGGTGTAGCGTTTTGCGATCGAAACCACAAGCCGGAGATTCGCCTCGATCAATTCCTTCTTCGCGGCTTCGGCTTCCTGGTGCGCCTGAGTGATGATCTCGAGCGTGCGGCGTAGCTCCGCGGCGGACGCGCCGAACTGCTCCTCCATCTGCTGCAGCTTCTGTCCGTACGTGCGCTGTTCTTTGCGAAGATCCTTGATGCCTTCCGCGCGCGCGCTCGGCCACGTCTCGAGTTTGCGCTGCGTCTTGGCGAGATCATTTTCCAGCGGACGAAGATCTTCGACGGCGCCTCGCAGCCGATCGATCAGATGGCGAATCACTGGCGACTGGAACTTCACCACGCGGCACAATCGCGCGGTCTTCACGATCAGCCGCCCGAGTTCCCAGAGCTGCCGGCGGTAGAGCTTCGGCTTCATGCCGCGCGGAATCGCCATCAGCTTCTGGCGGCACTGCAGGGTCTTCTTGTAATAGCGGGAGATCTCTTCGGTGTGGTGCGCGAACTCAACGCGCTTTTCATCCACCATCTCATCCGTGAGCATGGGGTCGGAGATCTGAATGACGTCCCGCGCGGAGAGAGTGTCATTCATTACTTCTTCGCCCATGCCGATGATTTCCTGGATGACGAGAGGCGCGCGGAAGAGCGATTTGAGGACCGTGTTCTGGCCGCGTTCGATGCGCCGCGCGATCTCGACTTCGCCTTCGCGAGTGAGCAGCGGCACCGTGCCCATCTCGCGGAGGTACATGCGGACCGGGTCGTTGATCTTCTCGCCGCCGAGCCCTGCGGGCAGTTCGAGATCGATCAGTTCTTCGCCGGATTCTTCGATCTTCTTTTCGAAATCCTTAGGTTCTTCTAGGATTTCAATGCCGGCAACGTCGAGGCCGGCGAGCACGTCGTCGAGGTCGTTGCCACCGTTGATATCGCCGGGCAGGACCTCGCTGACCTCGTCGTACAAGACGTAGCCTTTTTCCTTGCCCATCTGAACGAGCCGTTGAAGCCCGTCGTATTTATCGTCTAACGCCACTGAAGCCCCGTACTCCCAGCGGATGAAGAATCCAGATCATTGTACACTACTGGGCGTCGCACATTGGGTTGCAGGAATGTCACGACCGCCTCCCGCGCGCTGCCTTTTCGATGCCCTGCAATTCCATCGTGAGGCGCACCGCTTCGTCGAAGTTGCCGGAGCGTTCGCTCTCGCTGATTTTCGCTTTCAATTGCAGGCGAAGATATTGCTGTTCGCTGCGGCGCAGGCTTTCCACGGATGCAATCACCTCCTCGCGCGAAATCTCGCCATCTTCATTCAACACGGCTTGCGCGAGGAGGTTCTGGTCGGCCTCCTCGAGTCGCGAATTCACCTCCTCAAATCCGATTTTGCTCCCGGCGTCGTCGAGCGCGAAGATCGCATGAAAAATTCGCCGCGAGGGCAGCGACTCGATCGTCTCCAGCATCTTCATCTGCTCCAGGACTTCGCTGCGGCCTTCCGCGTTGGTGAGCAGGGCAATGAGCAGCATGCGCTCGTCGTGGCGGAGCGGACTCGCCGGCCGCTGAATCGGGCGCTTATCGCGGTCGGACGCGGCCTTCTTGAAATGGTCGAGCACGAGACCGCGATCGATGCCGATGTACCCCGCGACGTCGTTCGCGACAGTCATGCGCTCCAGGTTGTCGCTGATCGTCTGCACCTTGGGAAGCAGGAAATTGAGTACCGCCACCTTGCCTTCAGAAGTGCGCATATCGTGTTTGGCGCGCGCGCGATCGGCGAGCCAGTAGAAGTAGCCCTTCGCGCCATCGATGCATGCAAGGTAGGCCTCGGGGCCGCGCTCTTTGCAGTACTCGTCGGGATCGAGATTGCCATCGAGCTCGACGATGCGCACCTGCATGCCTTCGGCGAGCAGAATGTCGACCGAGCGTTCCGAGGCGTTCGCGCCCGCGGCGTCGGGATCGAAGTTGACGGCGATGCGGTGGGTGTGGCGTTTGACGGCCTGCACCTGATGCGGAGTGAGGGCGGTTCCGCAACTGGCGACGACGTTGTGGAAGCCCGCGGCGGTAACGCCGATGACGTCCATGTAGCCTTCGACGAGGATCGCGCGATCGTCCTTGCGAATGCCCTGCTTGGCGCGGTGAAGGTTGTAGAGCACCTTGCTCTTTTTGTAGATGTCGGTCTCGGGCGAGTTCAGGTACTTCGGCTCGTCCTCGGGCGAAAGGGCGCGGCCGCCGAACGCGATGATCTTGCCCTGCTCGTTGTGAATCGGAAACATCAGGCGATTGCGGAAGCGGTCGTAGAGGCTGCCGTCCTGGCGCTTGCCGACGAGCCCGGACGCCTCCATCTGGGATACGGAAAACTCACGCTGCTCGAAGAGGCGAATCAGGGCGCGGCCGGAGCGGTCGGAATAGCCGAGGCCGAAGTGCTCGACGGTCTCGTGCGCGAGTCCGCGTTTTGCAATGTACGCGCGCGCCGCTTCGCCGGCCTGCGATTTGAGATTGGCGCGGAAGTTCTCCTCGGCGAGTTCATGCATCACCATCAACGCGCCGCGCAGTTTGGAATCTTCGTCGGCGTAGTTGGAACGTTTCGGCATCGGAATGCCGTAGCGTTCCGAGAGCGACTTCAGCGCCTCGTAGAAACTGATGCCTTCCTTCTCCATCACGAACTTCACCACATCGCCGCCGGCGCCGCAGGAGAAGCACTTGTAGAACTGATGGACGACGTGAACAGTGAACGAGGGAGTCTTCTCGTCGTGGAACGGGCAGAGGCCCATGTAGCGCTGCGTTCCGGAGCGCCGCAGTCGCACACAATCGCCGATGACGCTCACGATGTCAACGGAAGATTTGAGCTGCTCGACGAAATCCATGGCGACCCTTTCGCCTATTATCTCGCAGCGTGACGCGGATGACACGCAGCAGAACTGAGCTAACCGACGATAGCTTGATCCGTTTCGCCGCCGCGAAGATAAAATTCTCCTAGTGTACTACGGGGGAATATGTTTGAAGAGATGAGCCCTCACCTGCGAGTTGCCACAGCGGTAGCGCCGTTCGTCGTGGCGATTGGAATGCGTCTGTTGCTGGGCGGTAATGCGCTCACCAGGTGGCTGGTGACGTTAAGCACGCTGTGGTTTGCCGCTAATGTACTGATGGCGCCATACTCGGCGGGTATGCGTCAAGACATCCGAAACCTCTTACACTAGGGGCGTGT
>JAOAPT010000458.1 GCA_025463045.1 Candidatus Solibacter sp. | reverse complement strand
CACGTCCTTCGTCGCGATCTTGCTTTCGGTGGTGACGCGCGATTTGCCGGTAGGGCGCGCGTCGATGCGCTCGATCACGTCGCGCGAGATCGCCGTCTGCTCTTTCTTATCGATAACGATCAGATTCTCGTCGGTCAGGTCGCCCATCTTGACGTTGAGCGGCTGTCCCGCGCCCTTCTTATAGACGCGGAGTTCGGTGCCGGATTTGAGCTCCTTCACCTTGGCCCAGGGATCGTCGGCGCCAAACAGCGCCACCGCAATCGAAAGAGAAAAGAGCAGCTTTCGCATGCATCTATCCTACTGCTTAAGAAGTTTGCGATCCACCAGCCATTCTTTCAGCCGGTCCGGCCACGAAGCGACCGGGAGGGCCGACGCCTTGATGCCGAAGCCGTGGCCGCCGCTGCCATAGATGTGCATCTCCACCGGGATGCCCTGCTTCTGCAGGTCGAGGTACAGATTGACGGTCGTGACGACGTGCGAAGGGTCGTTGTCCGCGCACGCGAGGAATGCCGGCGGCGCGTTCTTCGGCACGCTCGTGATGCTGCCTGCCGGATAGCCGGGGTAGACCACGATGTTGAAATCGGGGCGCGAACTGGCGCGCTCGATCGCGTCGGGCGAACTATCGTTCCCCGCGTCGAAGCGCGTTTCGATCAGCGCCGCCAGGTAACCGCCGGCAGAGAATCCGATGAAGCCGACGCGCGCCGGATCGATGCCGAATTCACTAGCGCGGCTGCGCACCAGCCGCATTGCGCGCGCGGTATCGGCAAACGCCTCGCGCTCCACCGTGTAGTGCGAGTCCTTCGCTTTCGCGAGCCGGTACTTGAGCACGAATGCCGCGATCCCGCGGGCGTTCATCCACTCGGCGATGTCCCAGCCTTCCTTCCCGATCACGAGCTGCGAGTGTCCGCCGCCGGGCGCGATCACCACCGCCATCCCATTCGCCTTCTCCTTCGGAGGCAGAAACGCGTAGACCGCGGGGTAGTGGACCACGGTGAACTGCTTCGGCAGTTTCGGATTGTCGGAGGCGGCGAAGACCTCGGGTGCAGTCTCCTTTTCGGAGCCTGGAGCGCCATTCGGCCAGAGACGGATCTCCGCACCGCGCTCGGCGCCGAATACGGCCGAGGCGAGCAGCAGCGAAACGGAAGCGAATCGGGTGAGCATACTTGCGATCAGTGTAGTACAGAATCTCGCAAAGCCTTCGACGATTAACTGAGGAAACTAACCGACTCGCGCGCCATTTAGTGTAGACTTGCCCCAATTGGGCTGCCAATGGGGAAGTTTGCATACCCAAGAAGGAGAATTCTTGATGATACGTATTTCGATCAATGGACTCACTATGTCGACGCTTGCCCTGGCTCTTTGTGTGACCGGCGCGCAGGCGCAAGGTCAGGGTCAGGGACCCGGCCAAATCCAGGGCCCGCCCGAAACCATCCAGCACAAGACGAACCCGCATGACGCCGGGGCTCCGACCAAGGGATCCACGGCCACGCAGACGCCGGTCATCACTTACCACGGCGGCGCAGTCATGGGGACACCGACCGTGTATCTGATCTGGTACGGCAATTGGAACCAGGGGAATGGCACCGACACCCCCGCCGCTCAAACGATCGTGAACGATTTTCTTTTCGGCCTCAGCGGCTCGCCCTACTACAAGATCAATACCTCCTACGGCACTCCGACCGGGTTCGTCACTGTCGGCGGCTCTTACAGCGACAACTATTCCCAGGGTTCGCGTCTCTCCGATTCGAAGGTTGGCTCGGTGGTCAGCGGCGCGATCAACGGCGGTCATTTGCCGAGAGATTCCAACGGTCTGTACTTCGTGCTCACGTCCTCGGACGTTGCCGAGAGCTCCGGCTTCTGTTCGCGGTACTGCGGCTGGCACACGTCCGGGACCCTTTCCGGAACGAACATCAAGTACTCGTTCGTCGGCAATGCGGCTCGCTGCCTGAACGCTTGCGCGGCGCAGACGACGGGGCCCAACGGCAATGCCGGAGTGGATGCGATGCTCTCCGTGGTCGCGCATGAACTCGAAGAGACCAACACGGATCCGAATCCGCTCTCCGGGTGGGCCGATTCGAACGGCGCGGAAAACGGCGACAAGTGCGCGTGGACCTTCGGGCAGAATCTCAGCGTTGCGCCGAACGGCGCGTTCTATAACATGAGTCTGCCGGGGCAATCGGTGTCGAGCCGCAACTATCTCATCCAACGCAATCTGGATAAGAACAGCCTCTGCTACGTCAACTACGTCACCAAAGCGCAGTAGGTAAGATGTAAGTCATGCGATTTTCCTGGTTGGCCCTGGCGGTGCTGTCCGCCATGATGTGCCAGGGCCGCCAGGATGAAGCGCGCCCTCGGGCACATGCCGAATTATCTGTGCAGCGAGTCGATCACTCGCTCGATCGGCGATGGCACGTCCCTGCACTACAGCACTGGGGAACGCCTGCCTCTTCAGGTGGCGATCGTCGGGGGCAAAGAGGTGTATTCAGGGCCAGGGAGCGAGGCGTTCGAGGGCAATGATCCTCGTTTGTCGGCAGCGGACTGACCGGCATTGACGATTTCCCGGGATTCTCTACCGCAATATTTGGCAGCGACGCGCCGCAGTTCTCTACCGGCTTCGACGAAGTTCGCGAGGAGAAGCGGACCGTGAGGTACGACTTCGGCATTCCC
>JAOAPT010000454.1 GCA_025463045.1 Candidatus Solibacter sp. | reverse complement strand
AGCGGCTCCTGCAACACGTAATACTTCGGCTCATTGGAGAACAAGGCCTTGAACTCCTCCACCCAGCTCGCCTGCTTCACGAACGGCCCGAAATCCTGATACGGGGGATAGGGGACGGTGCCCAGCCGGTTCTCCAGGGGGCTGGCGATTACGTCATTGGTTTCCGCCGACACCAGATCGATGGAGAAGACGCCCTTCGATGCGGTCAGCAGTTTGAGCAACTTTTGCCTCAGCTCCTCGTCGCGCAGGGCGGAGCGCAGCGGCACGTCGCGCGAGCGGCTCATGGTCTCGATCACCGCCTCGCGGGTCAGGCCCTTCACCAGGTCCGCGCGATCGTACGCAGCTTGCAGTTCAAGCTGCATGATGTTGCCCAGGTCCACTACCGAGAGGAACGTCACGATGAGCGTCGCGAGCAGCACGGAGCCGACCGTCAGCTTGGCCTGGAGGGTCATGAAATCACGAAACGACGAGCACGAGTTTGCCGGCCGTCTTGCGGCTTTCCAGATCTCGGTGCGCCGCCGCCGCATCGGCCAGCGGATAGGTTCGATCGATGCGCAATTTCAGTTGCCCGCTATCGATCCACTTGAGGACGTCATGAGCGCGCCAGAGTAGTTCCTCACGCGTCAACACGTGGTGCGCGAGGCCGGGCCGCGTCAGGTAGAGCGAGCCCTTGGCGTTCAGCGTGGCCGGATCGAGAGGCGGCACCGGACCGCTCGATTGTCCGAACAGCGCCATCATCCCGCGCGGCCGGAGCGAGTTCAGGCTCTTGTCGAAGGTTGTCTTGCCGACAGAGTCGTACACGACGTCCACACCCTTGCCGTTCGTCAGGCGCTTCACCTCGGCATCGAACTCCTGCTGCGTGTAGAGAATGATCTCGTCGGCGCCCGACTGGCGTGCGATCCGCGCCTTTTCTTCGGTCGAGACGGTGCCGAACACGCGCGCGCCGAGCATCTTGGCCATCTGTACGATGAGCCCGCCCGCGCCGCCCGCCGCCGCATGAACCAGGCAGGTTTCGCCTTGCTTCAACGGGTAAGTAGAATGGGTCAGGTAGTGCGCCGTCATGCCCTGGAGCATGGCCGCCGCCGCCGTCACAAAGTCGACATGATCGGGGATCTTTACCAGCATCGCCTCCGGCACGACGGCGTACTCTGCGTAAGATCCGCGAACCATCGCGTAGGCCACGCGATCGCCGGGTTTGAATTCCGTCACGCCTTCCCCGACCTTTTCCACCGTGCCCGCGCCTTCGCTGCCGATGGCGATCGGCGGATCGGCTTTATAGTGGCCGGTCCGGAAATAGACGTCGATGAAATTGACGCCGGCGGCCGCGATGCGCACCAGCACCTGCGTCGGCCCCGGCTCGGGTTTGGGGACATCCACCAGTTGCAGGCTCTCTGGCCCGCCCGGAGTTAGAACTTGAATTGCTTTCATAATTCAGCTTCTGCGGAGCGCCCGCCTGGCATGCGCGGACGTTGCATAGAGTAACAGATACAGGAAAGTGAACGGAAAGGAAATCAGCCTCACGAGGGTGCGTACCGCGCCCGCGCCGGCCAAGCCTGAGCGAAACAGCACAAATCGACGGACGTTGCCGAGGTGCATCCGGTCGAGCCAGAAGTAATCGCCGTTCTCGTTGATGATGAAGATCTTCGCCGGGATGCGCAGGCCGAGCACCCATTTCCACTTCGCCAGGACGACCTCGCTGGAGCAGATGATCCCCATCAGGGCATAGCGATTCTTCGCCAGCTCGCGGTAAAGCCGCGCGCGGCCGGCCCGTCCGCGGTAATCGCTGACGCGGTAGACGCGCGTGTTGTGCGCTTCGAAGCCCTTGGGCAGCGTCGAATAGCAGGTCACCAGATCGATCGGGATCCCCTCGCCCCAGCTTTGGCGAAGCCCGGGAATCAGACCTTCGATCAACCCGCGGGTGCCGCTTTCCACCAGCAGGATGGAGGTCACCTTGGGGAGCCGGCCTGTCAGAAAATAGCGCACTGTTTTGACTATAGCCTGCACGGGATAATAGAAGGGAAAGGCGGCCCGGCATGAACAAGGTATTTCACTTCGACGCTCCCCGCGAAAAGTATCATTGCGATGCGGCGATTGTCTGGTGCTTCGACAACCGCTTCGAATTGGGCTTCCGCAAATTTCTCAAACGCATCGGAGTAGTCAACTCCGACCCCATCAAGGTCGCCGGCGGCGCCAAGTGCCTCGCCTCCCCCGACCAGGAAAGCGAGCGCGAGTTCGTGCTCGAGCAGATTCGTAAATCGATGCGCCTTCACGGCACGCGCCGCATCATCCTGATGCTGCACTCCGATTGCGGAGCGTACGGCGGACTGGCCGGCTTCGGCAACGACCCGCGCGCCGAACGCGCCAACCACCTGGCCGAGTTCGCTCGCGCGGCGGAGTATCTGAAGCGCGCGATTCCGGGCGTCGAAATCGAGAGTTACTTCGTCGACTTCGAAGGCGTGTGGAGTTGCGACGCGGCATACGAAGCTTCAGTGCTAGCCTGATAGATGTTGGAGAAACTACTTACAGAGCAGGCAAATCCGGCGTCCGCCGCGATCGATACCTTGCCCGCCGAACAGGTCCTGCGGATTATCAACGCGGAAGATCAGAAGGTGGCGCTTGCCGTGGAACGCGAGATCCCTGCGATCGCGCGCGCCGTGGAGGCGATCGTCGCCGCGGTGCAAAACGGCGGACGGTTGTTCTACCTTGGCGCGGGCACGAGCGGCCGTCTCGGGGTGCTCGATGCGTCGGAGATTCCGCCTACCTTTTCGGCGCCGCCGGAGATGGTGCAGGGGATCATGGCGGGAGGCGAAACGGCGCTCAGCCGCGCGACGGAAACCACCGAAGACGACCCTGCGATCGGAGTTCGCGATCTGTCGGCCCGCGGTTTCACGAAGCGCGATGTGCTGGTCGGGCTGGCCGCGAGCGGACGCACGCCGTACGTGTTGGGCGCGGTCGGGGAAGCCCGCCGGCTCGGCGCGGTAACGATCGGGATCTGCTGCACGCCCGATTCCGAGCTCTCGCGGGCAGTGGATATCGCGATCGCTCCGCTGGTCGGTCCCGAGGTGGTGGCCGGCAGCACGCGCATGAAAGCCGGCACGGCGCAGAAGTTGGTATTGAACATGCTCTCTACGGCAACGTGCGTGCGGCTTGGATATGTCTACGGCAACCTGATGGTGAACGTGCAGCCGAAGAACGAGAAGCTGGTGGATCGCGCGCGCCGGATTATCGCGAGCGCCGCCGGGATCGCGCCGGATCGCGCGGCGGTGCTGTTGACGGAGAGCGGCAACAGCGTGCGCACCGCAATCGTGATGGGGGTTGCCGGCGTATCGCGCCAGGAGGCGGAACGGCGTCTCTCGGCATCCGGCGGACGCATTCGTTCAGCGCTCGGCCAGTAAGAGCCAGTAAGAAACGACGAGAAAATTCCATGGATAAATTTGTCATCACGGGCGGAGTCCCGCTCAAGGGAGAAATCCCGACCAACGGCTCGAAAAACTCGGCACTGCCCGCGCTGGCGGCGGCGCTGCTCACGGCAGAGCCGGTCACGCTGCACCGCGTGCCGAGGGTGCGCGACATCCGCACGATGGAGCGGCTGCTGGTGGATATCGGGACCACCGTGGACGTGGAGGGCGAGACGGTCCGGCTGCGGACCGAGCGCATCGCCAGCCCGGAAGCGCCCTACGAACTGGTGAAGACGATGCGCGCTTCGAGCCTGGTGCTCGGACCGCTGGTGGCGCGTAGCGGACGCGCGCGCGTTTCGCTGCCCGGCGGCTGCGCGATTGGCGCGCGTCCGATCAATCTGCACATCTTCGGGCTCGAGCAACTCGGCGCGAAGATCAATCAGACGCACGGCTACATCGAGGCTGTCGCTCCCGATGGGCTGCGCGGCGCGGTGGTTCACTTCGACCGGATCACGGTCACGGGCACGGAAGATCTGTTGATGGCCGCCGTGCTCGCCAAGGGCGAAACGCTGCTGCGGAATGCGGCGCGCGAACCCGAGGTGGTCGACCTGGCCGACCTGCTGATCAAGATGGGCGCGAAGATCGAAGGCGCCGGAACATCCACAATCCGCGTGCAGGGCGTGGAGCAGCTCGGCGGCGCGGAGCACACGATCATCCCGGACCGGATCGAGGCCGGCACGTTCCTGGTGGCCGGCGCGATCACGGGCGGCGATCTCACGGTGACGCAGTGCAATCCCGAGCATGTGAGCGCGCTCGTGTCCAAGCTGCAACAGGCCGGGGTTGGCGTGACACAGCCGGACGAGACGACGGTTCGCGTTCAGGGCACCGGCCGGCTGCGCAGCGTCGATATGACGACCGAGGAATACCCCGGATTTGCGACCGATCTGCAGGCGCAGTACATGGCTCTGATGACGCAGGCCGAGGGGATCGCGGTGATCGTCGAGAATATTTTCGAGAACCGTTTCATGCACGCACAGGAACTGGCCCGCATGGGGGCGAATATCCGGATCGATGCGAAGCAGGCGATCGTCGCCGGGCCGCGCGAGTTGACGGGCGCGGGAGTGATTGCGAGCGATCTGCGGGCGAGTGCGTCGCTGGTGCTCGGGGCTCTGGTGGCGCGCGGGGAAACGGTGATCGACCGCGTGTACCACATCGATCGCGGCTATGAGAAAATCGAGGCGAAACTGGCGGCGGTCGGCGCTAAGATTCGCCGCGTGGAGTAGAGACGGATGATGCACAATCCCGGATTTCTGAAGCTGGTGAATGAGGCGAAGTCGCGCGTGAAGGAGATCGACATCGCCGGATATCAGAAGATGCGCGAGGCGGGCGAGGCTCACGTGCTGGTGGACACCCGCGAGGACAATGAGTGGTCGGCGGGGCACGCCGCTGATGCGATCCACCTGAGTAAGGGCATCATCGAGCGCGATATCGAGACGAAGGTTCCGGACAAGGGTACGAAGCTCGTGCTGTATTGCGGCGGCGGATTCCGGTCCGCGCTGGTAGCGGACAACCTGCGGCAGATGGGATATACGAATGCCATTTCGCTCGACGGCGGCTGGCGTGCGTTGAAGGAATCCGGTCTGCCCCTCGAATAAGCCTCTCATTGTTTTCAACAACTTCTGGGGTTCTTCCGAAAATAACTACGGTCGCGTTGCCCTCCTCATTTGTTTTCAATCGGTTGCTGGGTTCGTTTCGCCGCAGCGTGTGGTTTGCCCTCGGGGCGTTTGGACCTCATGCGGACGCCCAGTTTGCCGAGCCGGCGCGTGTGATGGCGAATGAGCCGCTCCTTCTGCGCTTCCGTTAAGGGGGGTGGATTATGATCCTGATAGGGCTTCCCGGTGCGCAGCACCTCGTAGATCAACAGCAGTATGTTGTGGGCGATGGCGACCAGAGCGGTGGTCTTCACGCCTTTCGACTTGGTGGTAATTCGCCAGAACTTCTCCTTCAAGAAGCAATTCTTCTTTTTCACCGCGGCCCACGCCGATTCGCTCAGAGCGCCACGTAAGAAGGGGTTACCTTTCGTCGGCCGTCGGCTCCGACTCTTGCCCGCACTCCGATTGTTCCCGGGGCATACGCCAGCCCACGAGCTGATCTGCCCACTGCTCGGAAACTGCGTCATGTCCGGTCCCGTCTCCGCCAGGATGCTGGCCCCAGTCTGCTCCTTGACCCCGGGCACGGTCTGCAACAACTCCCACTCCCGCTCTATACCAGCCTCTTTGATCTTGGCCTCAATGTCCTTGTCCAACTCCAGGATCTGCTCTTCGAGAAAGCTCATGTGTTCCAGGCTGTAGCGGATCAGTTTGCGATGATGGTCGCTCATCTGATGTCCCTCCAGCGCCGCGGCGATCTGGGGAATCTTCTTTTT
>JAOAPT010000507.1 GCA_025463045.1 Candidatus Solibacter sp. | reverse complement strand
TATGCCCATGTTCGACTCCTCGCCGGCTTGCCTGCCCGGATTGTGCTTGTGGCTTCCCGAGCCGGTCCAGTTGCCCGGTAGGCGTCTGGATGCCAGCGAGGTCTCTCGGTTCTCGCGCGTGTAGTTTCTCGACGTGCGTATGGCTCTTGGACTACGCCAGGCCTGACGTAAGCTCGCGCTTTCGCTCCGTCAGTGTGGCCTTCCCGTGCGGAGCACTCGGTCGGCGCCCGGAACTCGTTTTTCGCAGCTCGATTCCTCGCCCGTCGATGCCTCTGCCTACGCTTCACCCGGCACCTCGCGGCACCCAGCGCAAAGCTTGAGGTCAAGATGGTTCGCTACTCCTTTCTTGTGGGGCTCTTTCATCCCCGACTACACGCCGGTTTATCCCGACGCTTGCGCTCCGTAACCGTCGCGGCTCGGATGAGGGGCTCGCGCTTCATCGCCTTTGGCGCCATGAGACTTCATGACGAGTTCTTACAATTTGCCGGGGGTGCAGCCGAAGGTACGCTTGAAAGCGGCGATGTAGGCGCTCACGCTCGCGTACCCTGCGTCGAGCGAGGCCTCGGTCACCGGCTTGCCTTCGGCTAGCGCGCTGATCGAATGGAGCAGCCGCGCCTGTTGCCGCCAAATGCCGAAGCTCATCCCGGTCTCCGCGCGGAAGAGCCGTTCGAGCGTGCGGCGTCCGGCGCCGTGGAGCCGGCCCAGATCATGGAGCGAATCATCATCGGCCGGGCCGGCCAGCACGTGGTGGGCGACGGCGGCGGCGCGCGGATCGGCGGGGACGGGCAGCGAGAGCGGCGTAACGGGGGCGCACGCGATCTCGTCGAGCAGCACCGCGGCGAGCCGGACGTGCTCCGGCACGCGAGAATCGAGCGCGGGACATTCGATCACCCGAAGGATCAGCTCCCGCAGCAGCGGAGTCACGGAGAGGACGAAGCACTCGGCGGGAGCCTCCAACGTCGCTGGGAGGTAGAGCGAGCGCATCGCCACTTCGCCCCACATGCGAATCGAGTGGCGGCACCCGGCGGGGACGAAAACGGCTTTTCCGGGCGGGATCATCCAGCTCCAGCGCCCGGCGTACACGGTCATCGCGCCCGAGATCGCGTAAAGCAATTGCCGCCACGGATGGGCGTGTTCGGGCATCCGGAATCCGCTTGCATATTGCGTGGCGAGCGAGCGCACGATCAAGTACGGCTCCTGCTCGACGGTCAGGTGCGGAGCTTGGCGCGCTTGCGACATTGTTTGTCACTTTACCGCAAGACGCACCTCAGTGGTATCGCGTAAGATTCAGCCTATGGCCTGCAACATCTCCTTCTTTGCGATTCACGTGGACGATCTCGCCCGCGGGCGGAAGTTCTACGAAACCGTTTTCGGCTGGCGATTCGAGCCGTGGGGACCTCCGGGCTTCTACCTGATTCACACCGGCGATGCCGAAGATCCGGGCGTCCTGGGCGCGATGCACACGCGGCGCGAACCAGTGGAGGGGAAGGGAACCATCGGCTACGAATGCACGATCTCGGTGGACAACATCGACCAGACGATCCGTGCGATCGAGAGCGCCGGCGGGCGGATCGGGATGGCGAAATTCACGATTCCGACTGTCGGGACGGGCTGCTACTTCTATGACACCGAAGGGAACTGGGCCGGCGCAATGCAGTACGAGAGTAAGCCGCGGCAGTAAGTCACTTACTCATATCGAAGTGCGACGATCGGGTCGATTCCCATAGCGCGGCGCGCGGGGATAAAGATGGCGAGCGCGGCGGCTGACAGCAGAACGAGCGGGATGCCGGCGAAGGTCAAAGGGTCGGTCGCGCTCACTCCCTGAATCAGGTGCTGCAGCAGGAGCGCGAGCCCGTATGCGGCGGCGAGACCGACCGCGAGTCCGACTCCGGCGGTGATCATGCCTCGCCGGAAGACCATGCCGAGCACGTTCTCGCGCGGCGCGCCGAGCGCCACCCGGATGCCGATTTCGTGGGTCTGCTCCTGCACCAGGTAGGCCATCACCCCATAGACGCCCACGCACGAAAGCAGGAGCGCCATGCCGCCGAAGATGCCCATCAGGACGGCGACGTAGATCAGGCCGAGCGCCTGGTTGTGTATCAGGGTTTCGAGCGTCGCGATGTTGGTGACGGGTTGCGCCGGGTCGATGGTGCGAACCGCCGCGCGCACCGCGCCTACGATGGCGTTCGGGTCGCCCGTAGTACGGATGCCGATATCCATCCACAGGCGCGCGTCCTGGGGGTATGGAACGTAGAGCACCGCGCGCGGATTGCGGTCGGAGAGGTCGTGCAATACTTCGCCGACCACTCCGACTATGGTGAGCCATTGCTGGTCTTCGAGCTTCTCTTCCGGCACGCCGATACGGATGCGCTTGCCGAGCGGCAGCGCTTCGCCGGGCCAATAGCGTTGCGCCAGTTTCTGGCTGATGACCGCGACCGGCGTCGAATTGCGGCCATCGCGCGCGTCGATGAATCGTCCGGCGATCAGCGCGACGTGCAGGGTCTCGAAATAGTGCGGCGTGACCGATTGATACATCGCACTGGGTACGCTCGAGGGATCGACCGGCCGGCCATCGATCGTGAAGGCGCGTCCCGTGGAGTGATCGCTGAACGGCAGGGAAATCGCGGCCACGGCGGATTGCACCCCGGGAATCGACTTGACCCCTTCGAGCACGTCCCGATAGAACGCGATGCGCTGTTGGGGGCGGTACCGGTTTTCGGTGAGGGCGAGGCGCATCGTGAGCAGCGAGGCGGGCTGCAAACCTTCCCCCGCGCGGATCAGATTGTTGAAGCCGCGGACCATCAGGCTCGCGCCCACGAGCAGCACGACGGCGAGCGCCACTTCGGAGGCGACCAGGAAGTTACGCAGGCGATTGCGCGACTGACCGGCCGACGCGCCGCGTCCGCCATCGCGCAATGTATCGACCAGGTTGGGGCGCGAACTCTGCCACGCCGGCGCCAGTCCGGCGAGAAAGCCGCTGCCGATCGCGGCGGTAAGGGTGAAAAGCATGGCGCGCATATCGAGCTGAATCGATTTCCAGCCGACGACGAACTTCTCCACTTCCGGAGGCATGCCGGCGCGGATCAGGTCGAGTCCCCACGCTGCCAGCAACAGGCCGAAGCCAGCGCCCGCGATCGAGACCAACAGGCTTTCAGTCATCAGTTGCGCGATGATTTGGCTGCGTCCCGCGCCGAGCGCGGAGCGGACGGCGATCTCGCGCATTCGCCCCGTGGCGCGCGCGAATTGCAGGTTTGCGACGTTGACGCACGCGATCAGGAGGACGAAGAGCACCGCGCCGAGCAGCATCGTCAGATACTGACGGTTGTCTTCGCCGATCAGGAAGCGGTGGGCACCCCAAGCCATGAAGCGGCGGTTGTGGTTCGTCGCGGGATAGCGCTCTTCCAGTCGGCGGGCGGCGGCATCGAGTTCGGCGTTGAGTTGTGGAACGGTGCGGCCCGGCTTCAGGCGTCCGGCGGAGATCAGGATCTCACGACGGCGCGAAACAGCATCCTCGGGATCCATCACGAGCGGGGTCCAGATTTCAGCGGCCTTCGGGAAGGCGAACTTGGGTGGA
>JAOAPT010000362.1 GCA_025463045.1 Candidatus Solibacter sp. | reverse complement strand
TCGCTTCGGTTTACTCAGAGTTCTGACGAAGTATTTCGTTACTGCATCCAACCAGATTGTCAATGATCTGCGCACACAACCTACGACATCGAAATATCGCAAACTGTGGCAGGCCTCGAAACTTGTTTCGGCCATGGTCCTCCCTAAGGAGGTTTCCCACGACCAAGATAAATTTATGAGAGCTTTTGAAAGAACCAAACAGGAAGGCCGTTATCCGCTCTACCCGGTGGCCCGGGCGGAGTTTTGTTACCATTCCTTGCAAAGGGTCTGTTGTTACTGTATCACCGTCGCAAGTTTCAGGCAAGTGCCCGATTCACCGCGCATTTCTTCAGACCCTCAATTCGGCGACTTCCTCAGAGTAACAGAGGCATTTGATCGATGCAAGCGGATTGTCACAAAATTTAGCGCACCAGCGTCCGGGATACCCTCAAAAGCGCCAGTAAACGTTTGATAACAAATCGCTAATAGATTTGTGCAGAATTTTGAGGGCTGCAGCCCCACTCGCCTTAGAATGTAAAAGATGCTGCTCTTCGTCGCTTGGCTCGCCTTCGTGCAGGACCCTGCGGCTGCCAACCTCCCCGCGCTCCTGTCCCGAGTCGCCGAAGAGGCCGAGATCTTCCAGCAGAACTTCCCTAAGACATTGACACAAGAGAGCTTAGAGCAACGCACCCTGATGCCCGCCTCGCGATTCCGCCCGCACATTGGCAAGAACCCACCCACAGATCTCCCCAAACCCCGCCTGGTGATCCGCGAAATCGTATCTGAATATACCGTTGGAGCCCTCAAGGATTCCGCCGAAAATAACCTCGTCGAACTGCGCCAGGTGATCTCGGTCGACGGCCGCAAGATCCAGAGCGCCGAAACCGCCCGCCACGCCCTCTCGCTCGGTGTCAAATCGCCCGACGACCGCCTACGTAAGCGCATGCTCGAGGACTTTGCCCGCTACGGCCTCGTCGATATCGCCACCGATTACGGCACGATCTTACTCGCCTTCAGCAAACGCGGCCTGCAGAACATGCGGATCGCGATCGCCGGCGAGGAACAGGTCGGCGCCGACGCCGCATGGGTCCTCAACTGGCAGCAAATCACCCCAGCCGGCGGGATGCTCGAATTTATGGGCAATCAGGCCGCCCGTCACCCGCTCGAAGGCCGCATCCTGCTCCGCAAGTCCGACGGACTCCCGCTCCGCGTGCAGGCCTGGACCAGTCACGTCCAAAACGGCCACACCATCTTCGATCAGGCCACGGTGGACTACATCGCCTCCACACATGGCTTTCTCACCCCCGTCTCCGTCGTGCATCGCCACCTCATCGATGGCCAGCCACTCACCGAAAACCTCTATCGTTACGAGCCTTTCAAGATGTTCAGCGCCGCTACCGACATCAAATTCACCGAGTTGTCCGACACCACGCCCCCGTCCCCGCCGGTTAAGAAATGAATCGCATCATCTACCTGCATGGCTTCGCCTCCTCCCCCGCGTCCAGCAAAGCGCGATTCTTCGCGCAATACCTTCGCAACGCCGGCGCTACGGTCGAGATCCCAGACCTCGCACAAGGGGACTTCGAGCACCTGACCCTCACCGCCCAACTCCAGGTAATCGAGCGTGCCGCCGCCGGACAGCCAGTCTCGTTGATCGGCAGCAGCATGGGAGGCTATCTCGCGGCACTCTACGCGGAACGCCATCCCGAAACCGAGCGAGTCGTGCTGCTCGCGCCAGCCTTCTGCTTTGAGCGGCGCTGGGAACAGCGGATGGGACCTGCGGGCATCGCCGCGTGGCGCGAAACCGGCACCGTCCCCGTCTTCCATTACGGAGACAAACGCGAGCGCGCGCTATCCTACGCGCTCCTCGACGACGCCCGGCAGTATCCCGACTATCCGGATTTCCGCCAGCCCGCCCTCATCTTCCACGGACGCCACGACGACATTGTCCCCGCCGCATTCTCCGAGGAATTCGCCGCCACGCACGCCAATGCGCACCTCGAAGTCCTCGACTCCGGCCACGAGCTCATCAACGTTCTCGACGACATGGCTCCGAAGGTTCTAAGCTTCCTTCGCCCTAACGCGCATTTCGGCGCCCCCGGCAGGCACTAACCCCCTTATTTCGGCTTCACCGCGAACGCGATCCCCGTCACCGGGTGCAGTTCCCACAGTGTCGCGGCCTTCATTCCCTTCTTCCCACGCGGCTGATCGCCCACATGCGAATCGTCATAGAACATCACGCCCGTCACCGTTACGTACACCGGATGCTGCATCACGCTGCCGCTCGCCGACGGATTTTTGCCCGCCAGCATCTTTGTCTTGATCAGATCCCGCACCGCCTGAAATTTCGGCCGCAGATCCGGCGTTGCGGTGAACTTCGCGCCTTCGTTCGGCACCTCGACCACCAGGCAGTGATCGCCCGAGGTCTGCGAATCGCTGATCTGAATGTGATAGTCGCCGTCCGGTTCGCCGGCCACAAGGTGCAGCCACCCCGTCGTGCTCACCAGTTTGCCTTCCGGATACTTATCCCCATTAGGCGCGGGGATACGCTCGGTCTTGAAGCGTTTGTCGTTGTGGGTAACACCCTCGGCATCCTTCACGGCCAGAAGATCGGCCAAGGGAACCTTGGTAACTTTCTTGAAGTCGGTCCCGTCCGCGACGCTCGTCTTCACACTCCAGCGCTCGACCCCTTGCGCCGAAACAGAGACCGCCATCGTCGTGATCAGGATAAAGAGAGAGAACGTGCGCATGAGCACCTCACCGCAATGGTGAACTTACATGCAAATCCGTGTCAAGCCATCTTTCGTGGGGGGAACGCCGGTGTCGCCCGAGCCCCCGCCGTTTCCTACAGGCCGTGGTCGGTGCCGCAGACCGCGACCTCCAGCCCCATCTCACGGAACATCGCTGCCTTCGCCGCCAGCGCCAAGTTAGCCGCCGCCGCGTCCGGCGCGTACGCCACCTGCACATGATTCGACTTATGCCGTGCCATCAGCTGATCGCGCGTCACACCGTACAGCACCGTGTGCATGATCGGCCATTGCGGCGTCGTGATCTGCCACCGCCGCTCCGTCTCGGCCTGCGGCAACTCGACCGCGCGCGCCCTCCCGATGTCCGCCTTCAGTTTGCCGCCATCGACGAAGATCCGGCTCCACACGATCTCGCCCGGCTTGCTCACGCCCTTCAGGCTACCGCCGCCCAGCCGGAAGTACATCGCAGGCTGCCGCTCGCTCACCGAGCCCGCGTATCCGCCCACGAGGTGCGCCGGTGGGACCGCGCCCGAGATCTCGAACACCCAGACGAACTCCTCGCGCCCGTTCACGTGGAACGCCTCGCCGTACCGCACATCGTGCAGCGTCGTCTCGGGCTCGTACCCCAACGCGGTCCAGATCCGATTCGTCACCAGCGCGTCCAGCCCCGCGCACTCGTCCACTTCATTGAAGTGCGGCAGCGGACGGCCTTCATACAACACCCGGCCGTTATTTCGCGCCTTCACCGGCGGACGGTCCGAATTATTCAACAGCCCTTCCGCCAAGTCCGAGGCCGGCGCCAGATCCTTCAGCCCTTGCTGATACTGAATGCCGATCAGGTCGCAGCCGAAGTCGTCCGCGATCCGAAGCGCCGCCACGTACATCCTGCACTGCCCGAGAATCTGTTCGTCGGTCAGCTCGGTTTCCGGATCGCTGCCCGTCGCGAACTTCATGCCCTTCGCGTCCAGCCATTTTCGAACGCCTTGCGCCTCCGCGTCGCTCACCTGCTGCATCTCCGCGAACAGCGCCGACTGGCTGAGCCGTTCCTTGAAGACGCCCGTCGCATGCAGCAATTCATCGGGGATGATGGCGTTGTACATGCCCATACAGCCCTCGTCGAAAATCCCCATGATTGCCTTATCGCGCCGCAGATCCTGCGCGAGCCGCGTCCCCAACTCCGCGGCCTTCGGCGGAACCTGGAATTCGCCCAGCGCGTGCACGTGACTGAGATCGTGCTGCACCGTCTCGCCCGCCAGCCATTTGCGAAGTCCCGCGAGGAAAAAGTCGTCGGTGAAATCCTCGCTCCACAGCGTGCTGTAGACAATCCCCGCCTTCGTCATCGAGGCGTTCAAATTCAACATCCCGACCAGTCCCGGCCACTGCCCGCTCCAGTTCGCCACCGTCAGGATCGGCCCCTGGTGCGTATAAAGTCCATGCAGCAAATGATGGCTGTATTGCCAAACCGCCTCGACCACTACCAGGGGCGCGGTCGGCGGGAGCGAACGGAAAACTTCCATTCCGTACTTCTGGCTGTCGATAAATCCGTGCCCTTTTTCGGCAACGCATGCGTGCCCCCGGCGTACGTCACGGCCCGCACGGCGGATGGCGTTCATGACGGTTTCCTCGACCTGAACCTGTGCCTGCCAGCACCGCTGGTTGGCCGATAAGCGCAGATCCCCGTTTGCAATGACGACTACAGTGTCCGACATGTTTCACATTGTGGCATGCCGCTCCACTCGCGTCTAGCCCCTGGAAGCGCTTAAACCCCAATTTTAGCGATAAACAGACAACCCCTTTGCATGGCGTTATCCTGGAATGAATGTCCCGTCGATTTTGTCTATCGGTTGTCGTATTTCTCGTCAGCGTGTGGATTCTCTCCGCCCAACTGACTCCCGCCCTCCGGCTCGCCCAATGGAAGCCCGTCGAGATGCCCTTCACCGGCGCCGGACTCTCACCCAACGAACGCAAGATGATCGACCGCCTGGCCGAAGCCTGCCGTCTCCTCGACGAAGTCTACTGGCAGCAATCCGACAAGACCGGACTCGCCCTTCTCCAATCCACCAAGGACCCCGACCTCAAACGCCTCCTCCACATCATGGGCAGCCGCTGGGACCTCATCGATGAGAACCGCCCATTCGTCGGCACCGACCCCATGCCGCCCGGCCACGAGCTTTATCCCCACGACCTGACGCGCGTCCAGATCGAGCAATACGTCCAGGCGCATCCCGCGGAAAAGGCCGCACTCTACGACGAGCATTCGGTTGTCAAACGGCAGGGTACGAAACTCGCCGCCGTGCCCTACCACGTCGAGTATCAGCGCTGGCTCGTCCCGATGGCGAAAGCCCTCCGCGACGCGGCCGCCCTCACGCCTGACCCCGCCTTCGCCAACTTTCTCCGTCTGCGCGCCGACGCGCTCCTCTCCGACGATTACTACGCGAGCGATCTGGCCTGGCTCGACCTGAAGGATCCGAAGGTCGACATCATCTTCGCCCCGTACGAAACTTACACCGACGACTTACTCGGCATCAAGACGAGTTACGGCGCGTCCATCCTGATCCGCAATGAACCCGAGAGCGCCAAGCTCGCGGTGTACCAGAAGTACCTCCCCGAGATTCAGGATGCCCTCCCGCTCGCACCCGCCGACCGGCCATCGAAGCGCGGACATCTCACTCCGATGGAAGTGATGGATGCGCCGCTACGCGCCGGCGATCTGCTGCACGGCTATCAGGCGGTCGCCGACAACCTCCCCAACGACCCGCGCATTCACGAGAAGAAGGGCTCGAAGAAGATCTTCTTCAAGAATTTCATGGACGCGCGCGTGAACTTCGTCATTCTCCCCATCGCGCAGAAGTTGATGCTGCCCGGCCAGGCTGCCAAGGCGTCGGGTGAAGGCTATCTCGCCGGCACACTCCTCCACGAGATCTGCCACGGCCTCGGACCGGCCTTCTCGCGAAAAGACGGGAAGCAGGTCGATATCCGCGAGGCGATCGGCCAGGCATTCTCGGGCCTCGAAGAGGCGAAGGCGGACGTGGTCGGAATGTTCGGCTTGAAGTGGCTCGTCGATCACAAGGCGCTCCCCGCCGACCGGCTAGAGGAATACTACTCCTCCTACGTCGCCGGCATCTTCCGCACCTTGCGCTTCGGCACAGGCGAAGCACATGGGCGCGCCGAAATGATGGAGTTCAACTATCTGTCTGAAAATCATGCCATCACGCATACCAACGGCCGCTACGCCGTCGACTACTCCCGCATGCCGCCGGCGATCGCCACGCTCGCTAAAGAATTATTGGAGATCGAGGCGACAGGAGATCGGCAGCGCGCCGAAAACTGGTTCGCCAAGTACGACAAGATGCCCCCCGGCTTGGTAAAGGCTCTCGCCGCGACGAAAGGCATTCCCGTCGATCTCGAGCCGATCTATACGCTTTCGCCGCACTGAAGTCCGGCATTCGTGAGGCGCTTCAGTTGGGCGTCGGATCCCTGTTTACATGATCGACAATCAGAAACTTCATCGCGGACCGCCGCGCTTCCATCTTCAACCCAATCCTTTTCACGACCCGGAAGATGGTCTGCGGATCGTGCATCATCCCGCGGGGGCCCTGCACCCAGTTTTCGGCGTTTTCCTCCTTCCAGTCGAGATTGAAGCTGTAATTGCCCTCCAAGCCTGTCAGATCCACCACTTCGCGGTCCAACCCTCCCGTAAGGAAAAATGTAAGATCGGAAGGCGCAGCGGACTTCCGTTTGAAGAGCCAGGCATTCGTGCCGAGCGGCCGAACGACGAGATGTGGATAACCAGACAGACCGTAGCCGCGCAGGAGTTGCAGATTTTCGAACTCCTGCTGCATGCGATGGATGGCCTCGCCGGTAGTCTGGACGCCCTTCACGAAGAACTTACCAACTACCTGAGTGTGGCTGTGGCACTCCTCGTAGAGATAGACTTTGCTGTACTTCATGCTGAAGACGCGAAAGTCGACAGGGCTGTTGCGGACACCCATTTGGGGCAGGACATCATGCACGAGATAGGGATGCAGGGGATCTCGCGACGAAAGGTGTCCAACATACCTGTTTTGGCACAGGAAACTTCGAATCGAGGTTGCTGACCCAACGCGATGCCACTGTGACGGGGATCCGCCTACGTGAGGCCAGATTTCAGACTGACGGCCCTCTGAAACGGAATCGTAACATGATTGAGAAATGCAATTGGCTGAGCCTGTGCATTAAACGCGGAAGGCGGGCTCCGATTTGTTGGGTTGTACGCTTTGGCCGATCGGATTCGTTCGGAAGTCGCCAGGTGGGAAGCGCGGGTCCTCGTGCTAAACGCCATTGCCGCTGAATGGGCGAGTGACGCCGCTCGAAGGCGGCCAGGCGATAATCACGTATTATCGGTAGCTACGAACCGCGGAGCGCTCCGGCCTCGGCATTTTGTGGGGCCGCGTCTCGAATTCCTTAACGACGCTTCGGTCCGCCGAGACGAACTGAATCTTGAAGATCACTGGCTCGGTGGCCGGCGCCAGACGCGATTCGAGCTGCTCCATCCTTCTATAAATACTCCTCGGCATCCGCGTGTTCACTGCGTCCTCCCTGGCGCGCCGGCGACGGAGGAGGAATGCACCGGGACAGGGCAAGTCCGCCAAGCCGCGGCTCAATCCCGCGTGCGCCCGTGCCGCGAAGAAGTAGTCGTTTAGAAGAACCGCGCAACGCCTACAGCTCATGACCAAGACGGATTTTATTAAAGGCGTTGCTCAGGTACCGCGCGACACGGGGCGGATCGTCAACTTCTTAATCTAGACCCGATCACGGCCACTCACCGTCACCTCGAAGATCCGTATATCGATTTCGGCCGCCTGAATCGGCTCCAATCCCGACCGAGAGCGCTACCCAGCCAACGATGAGCTGCGTGGGGAGGACTTGGACTGATTCAGCGGGGTGGAGGCCAGGGCTCCGATATGAAATGTTTCAGATCGAATCTTCTCGCCTGAGCTAAAACGTTGCCAGTTTCGATCATAGAGGCGGCGGAGAGAGTACGCCGCAAGGAAGGCGGCACCAAGGCCCGCGAGGTTCAGTGATGAGGGCTCAGGAACGGAAGTTGCAGCGACGGAATCAAATGAAACCGCTCCGAGACAGGCGCACCCGTTAGTCCCCCCGGTGACAATGACGTTGTAAGTCTCGCCGGAGCTGGCCTGGATGTCGAAGTACACCCAGTCAGGGACTCTATCGTTGAAAGTACCTCCGGCCGTGGAGACCACCCCGCTCCCGGATCCACCTACTTGGACGACCTGTAAGGCACGGGAATTGAAGGCCGCGATGTCCAGATTGTCAACCATCAGGCCGAGCCGGACGGTGCCAGGAACGTTCGCACCGAAGGTGAAGGTTACATCTGTCGTTGTCTGGTTAGCGCCCGGGAATGGATTGAGTGTCCCGGACTGTAGCGTCGAAGGGGTTAATCCAGGAGTTGTGTTGGGGTTGTCAATTCCGGCGTAGCCGCCATTGCCGCCGTAAACGCTGCCATTAGTTATCAGTGAGCTAAGGTACGGCGCCAATTGTTTCGACCCCGCAGCGCCGGCGACAAACCAGCCATCCGAGCCAAGGACGTTGTTGCCATCGATGTCGCTCTTCGGAAGGGTCGAAGTCCTCCAACCACTGCCCAAGTCGATGTTGGTAGTTGCGTAGGTGATGACACCCGCAAGACCTGTTGTGGAGGCGCAAAGAAGCACTCCGCTGACCGCACAAACTTGTAAGAGAAGTCGCTTCGAACTTGACTGGGGCATTTTTCCTCGTTCGAGTAGAACACTGAACGTCTGAATCCTACCATGCCGCCCAATTGCAACTCATAATAATCAAAGTCCAGTAATTCTTAATAACCAAAGTGCAGAGTTTTATAGGCCAAAGCTAACTTCACCTAGACTGCAAGACCGTATGCAAGCATCTGTTTGATACGCTCGAAGTCTACAAGCGGAGAATTCGGAGCCCTGATAGACAATAGTCCGCTTACCTTATTCGAGGAATCCAACGTGCGAAAGAAACTCGTGATCCGACTGGCGTTCGGCATGGCTGTGATGATATTCCTTTCCAAGTCCCTTGTGACCGTTCTGAATGAGTACGCCGATTCGACACCACCATCGCAGGAGACAATAACCATTTTCGGGTGTCGGCACGTATTATCAGCCGTTTCGAGTGGATTACTTGAGCGGGAGAAGCGGTGTCCTCAAGCAAGCGGTGCTAGTTCCTGTCCTTCCAGACGTGGCGGCGAAGGCTACAATCGGCAGTCCTACACCGATTGTCGTGGGCGCTGGCCTCTTCAGGTAGCCGTGGATCGAGCCAGGAGACAAGTATGCAGAGAACAGCGACAGGAGCTTCAAGACTGGTTACGTTGCGATCTTTGTAATTCTCTTTGTCGGGTGGAGCATCGTGTGTCTGAAGTTCGCCAGTGGGCTTGGGAAGATGAAGGCTCTGATGGCGTACTGTTCCGCTGTCGTTCTCGGAACCGTCATTTTCTACCTCTTCTGAGTGACGAAAATATCCCGTCGGCTGCTCACCCCTTGAGCGCGGCCCCCGGCGAGAGCCTTACCTAACGGCCAACTGACCGCTACCTCGAATTCCGCCTGCGCGTCCGCAAACTGGGCGTGCGCAGCAGGGCCGTCAACGCCAGGAAAACTCAGGCGAAAGGTAAGCATCATCCCCAGGATCTAAGAAAAAACTGCGAACAAAGCCATGGCTGGCACGTATTACGTTCATGCGGTTCCGACACACTCTGAGGCGATTGCGGCAATCGCCTCTCTTTACGACGGTGACGGTGGTGACACTGGCGCTGGGAATTGGGGCGAATGCAGCGATCTTCAGCGTGCTCGAAGGCATCCTGCTCAAACCTCTTCCCTACCCCGAGCCGGATCGGCTGATCGTCGTGGACCACGCAGCGCCGGGCGTTAACCTGAAAAGCGCCGGTATGGCGGCCTTCCTCTACTTCACCTACCGCGAGCAGAACCGCACCTTCCAGGATATCGGAATGTGGGGCGTTGACAGCCTGAGCGTCACCGGACTCGCCGAGCCGGAAGAGGTGCCCGGCGTCGATGTGACAGATGGCGTCCTGCCGATGCTGGGCGCACATCCCCTACTCGGGCGAATCTTTACACGGGCCGACGATGCCGCAGGGAGTCCGCTGACCGTGATCCTGAGTCATGATTACTGGCAGCGGCGCTTCGGCGGAGAGCGCAGCGTGTTGGGCCGGCGCATGATGCTCGACGGTCGCTCAGCCGAGGTGATCGGCGTTCTCCCCGCGAACTTCCGGTTCATGGATCGCAAATCCGATCTCTATCTTCCTATGCAGCGCGATCGCAGCAAGGTACTACTCGGCGGGTTCAGCTATCAATCGGTGGTGCGCTTGA
>JAOAPT010000313.1 GCA_025463045.1 Candidatus Solibacter sp. | reverse complement strand
GAAGGGACGATGATCGGCACGTTCGTTCCCGGGTTGAAGTGTTGGAAGATGAAGACCGGCTGGTTGGTGGCGCTGTTGTACACCGATTGCGAGAAGTCGCCGGTGCGTTCGAGCGCGGTGGACACGCGGTCGAAGGAGGCGAGCTGGGTGTACTGACGGAGAGGCTCATAGCCGAAGAAGAAGAACGTCTTGTTGCTGCCGTTGTAGAGTTTGGGAATGATTACCGGACCGCCGAAATCCGTGCCGCCGCGCCAGTAGCGGACCATGCCCTTTTTGCGGAAGGAATTCTGCCACGGGGCGGCGTTCAGAATGTCGTTCTGGGTAAAGCTGAAGACGGTACCGTGGATCTGGTTGGTGCCGCTCTTGGTGGTCATGCTGACGATACCGCCGCCGCCGGAGCGATACTCGGCGCTGTAAGAATTCTGCAGGACGGCGACCTCGGCCACGGCGTCCGTGCTGAAGGAAAGCGAGATGCGTCCGAAGTACATGCTGGTGTTGCCGACTCCATCTGCCTGGAACTGGACGGTCCCCATCGCGCTGCCGGAAACCGAGAGTCCGCCGCCCGGAGTGGTAAAGCCGGTGGTGATCGCTGCCTGCTCCACACCGGCATCGCCCTGCACCCCGGGGAGCAGGGAGACGATCTGGAGCGCGCTCTGGTTTAGCACCGGCAACTCGTCGATCTGCTTCAGGTCGGTTCGGTACTGGACGGTGGAGGATGACGATTGAACCATGGGTGCGTCGGCGGTGACCGTCACCTCGGTCGAGGTATTACCGACCGCGAGGTTGAAATCCAGTGAGATCGTGCTCGAGCTTTCCACCTGGATCGGCTCGCGGATCGCCTTGTTGAACCCGGTCTTCTCGAGGATCACCCGGTACCGGCCGGGCTCGAGCGCGGGAAGGGAGTAGATCCCGTCCGAGTTGGTGCTCGCGTTCTGGGTGACGTTGGTGGCCAGGTTCGTGGCGGTGACCTTCACCTCCGCCACCACGGCTTTCGACTGATCGAAAACGGTGCCGGTGATCGTGCCGGTGTTGGTCTGTGCCGCGAGCAGCGACGCAAAAGCGAGGAGAGCCAAAGCGAGTCGTTTCATAACCACCTCATCTACTTGGATGGGTCAATAGATATCACACAGGGGATCGGTTTGAACCTCAAATCATCTCAAAACCTCATATCTAACGTTTTCCAGCGCGAAAATCGGGCGTATGGTGGAAGGTATCCATGCGATATTTGTGCCTGATCACCCTGTTGCTGGCCGGGTTGCCGCTGGAGAGCGCAACCGGTCCGGAGACCGTCAAGACTTTTCCATCTAACGGATTTCTCGGCTTCGAAATTCGGGAAATGTTGGATCACCCGCTGTACTGGTGGCCGCGCACGCTGGTCAGCTACCCGGTGCGGTTCGATGGGAAAACCGTTACGCCGGAACGCCTGGTGCTGACCGGAGAGAACGGCGCGCCGGTGCCCTTCCAACTCTCCGGAGTGAAATTGGAAAACGGCCATCTGCGCCTGGCAATCGTCAACTTCATTACTGACCTGCCGACCGGAGGACGACGGAGTTTCAAGCTCGCGATGGGAAATCCGCCGGTAGCGACGGCGGAAGTCAAGGAACTGCGCGAGGGAGACGCGATCGTGCTCGACACGGGCGTGATGAAGGTGCGGCTACCGGCGTCGCGCGCGATTCAGGGCGAGACTCCGGGGCCGATTCAGGGGGTGTCGCGCGGCGGAGCATGGTTCGGCAAATCCCGCCTGGTGAGTCCCAGGCGGCGGGCCATTGACGTGACGGCGACGCGGGTGGAATCGGGTCCGCTGTTCGTCACATATCGTATCAGCTACCGGTTCGAAGGTGGGGCGACGTATGCGGCGACGGTGCGCGCGGCGGCGGGGTACGACTTCGTCTCGTTCTTCGAGGAGATGGAGGGCTTCGCGCGCGAGGACGGCGCGCGGCTCGAGACATCGTGGACGGATTTCCATCCGACGCACCGGCAGGCTCCGAATCATCCGTACTACCCACGGATGCCGGTCAACGGCAAGAAGGGGTTCGCGCGTTTCGACTTCGAGAAGATCGATCAGAACTTCGTGAACACGCAGCACGGCGTCTCGGGCGGCGCGAATGCGGAGGGCGAAATGCCATTCCGGTTGGGGATCTACGAGCCGTGGGGCGCGTACGTGATTCTCAATTCGGCGAACTTCTGGGACGAGCGCACCAACGATGCGGTGGGTGTGTTCATCGATAAGACGGAGCGGTGGGAGGACCACGATTACTCGATCTGGTCCGCCTCGCCCGCGCTGCAGGTGCACTACTACTATAAGGATGGCGTGATGACGTGGCGATGGCCGCTGGTGACCGGCACGCGCTCGACCGGGATTGCGGCGTACGACCACAAGAAGGATATCGACGCGGTCGATCAGTTGGAGGAATCGTCGAAGCCGAAGCGGCATACCGACGGGCAGATGTACCGCAGCGAATTCTTCCCGGCATCGCACGCGCTGTTTTTGCAGAACCATTTCGGGCTGCTCGATTTGAACGTAGTGAAGGACTGGGTGCTGGAATATCCCGACACGGCGAAGCGGCCCCCGGTGGTTTTCAAGGCGGGGCGGATCGGGACGGCGACGGAGTTGGAGCAGACCGTGCTGCGCGGCTCGTCGCTGATCAACGGGCTGCCGGTTTCGGGCACGCGACAGAATGCGGGTTACAATCCGGTGGCGTCGCGGACGGTGTACGAGAACTGGATCGATGCGTATAACCGGTTCTATCCGACGATGAACGAGACGCAGCGGCGGCGGATTACGGCATGGTTCCTGATGATGGCGTACGTCGACGGCGCCGATCAAATGATGCCGATGCAGACGATGCTCGCGGGGCATCCGAACTTCCTTTCCGACATCAAGAATCTGCCGGCGCAGATGGCGTTTCTCTTTCCCGAACATCCGATGGCGCAAGAGTGGGCGGGCGTTTTCGGGAAATTCGTGGAGTTGAACACGCGGTATCACACGCGTCCCGCGGTGATGGCGTGGGACTCGCGCGGCGGTCGGTGGACGGAGAATCTCGGGACGTACGTGTGGGCGTTTCTGCGTCCGGCGATCCGCGGCAGCCTGGCGTTGGAGAAATATTTCGATGGGAAGAATCGCTTCGCGCTGCCGCAACTGGCGCAGCTCGGCGATTGGACGGTGAACGCGCTTTCGTCGCCGTTTAACGGGGAGGATCCGAAGTACTCGATCGGGCCGGATGGAAAGTTCCCGCCGCACGCGTGGGGATTGATCACGCCGGAGCTGGGACCGCGGCGATTGCATCCGCCGCAGGGCGCGCACTCGGCGCGTCGAATGGCGCCGCGCAGCATGTGGCTGTTGGGCGATACGCTGCGCAACTACGAACCGCTGGTGGCGGAGTCGTTGATGTGGGCGGCGCATCCCGAAGACGACGACTCGGAGTTCTTCAAGACGCAGCTCGATTCGTGGTCGATCCTGTATCCGCCGAAGGACAATCGCGGCACGAATCCGCACCTGGCGAGCAGTAAGTACACGGGGTATGGGATTACGCTTCGTTCCGCGGTGGATACTCCGGACGAGATTTCGATTCACCTGCAGCAGATCGACGAAGGTCCGAACTACCGGTGGGGCATGGCGGGCGAGGGCGGCAGCGGCGTGCTCTATTATTACGCCGGAGGCAAGAGCTACAGCCACAATGCGCGCGAGGATGTGGGCGATCGCGCGGCGCACGATACGGATTTCTGCACGAACTTCGCGGTGTGGAAGAACGGGCAGTTCCGGAGTGTCGGGCGGAACGTGCTCGACCGGCCGCTGTACGATTTGGGCACAGCGCAGTTCGCCGAGATCACTCCACGCGAGGGCGCGGGTGCGTACTCGTGGCCCGAGTATGTGGGGCGCACCGTGATGCTGGCGGGCGCGGATTACATCGTGACGTACGACCAGGTGTATAACGATGCGGTGGCGCATCGGTTCAGTTGGTTCACACAGGTCGGCGACGACATGCCGTTTATCACGATGGTGAAGGGCGGCGTGAGCCAGCGGCAGCGGCTGCAGACGAAGGTCGAAACGGAGACGACGAAGGGCGTGTGGCACGACGGGCTGGGCGACGCGATGGCGGTGGTCACGCATAAGAGCGGCGTCAAGGTGGAGGCGACGGCGTACGGCGCGAAGGTGACGCAGGACGGCGTGACGGACCAGGTGTTCCTGAATCCGGAAGGCGTCGAATTGCCGGCGTTTCGCGGGACGGCGGGATTGATCCGGCAGCGTGCGAACGGCGTGTGGGAACTGGCGCTGTTCCACGGGTCGCGGATCGCGGCGGGCGGATTGGAGATGACGACCGAGGACAAGAATCTCGGGATCAGCGCTGTGCTGAGGTCGGCGGACGAAGTCGCGGGGACGTACGCTGCCGTGACGGCGTCGAAGGTGCGGATCGCGCCGGTGCGCGGGAACTTGTATGTGGATGGCGAGCGGCAGACGGTGGCAGCCGATGGGAGCGTGGTGTTGAAAGCGGGGACGCATCGCTGGCAGATGACGGCGGGCGACCCGGTGCCGAACGCTCCGCGGATTCTTCGCACGGAGAATGTGAGCGGCGGTGCGCGGATCGTGGTGGCGCCGGTGGCGGGCGCGACGAGCTATCGATATGAGATGAGTCGCGATAATGGGCAGACGTGGTTGGCGGCGACGGCGACGCTCCAGGGACTCACGGAAGGGACGAAGGTGCACGTGCGTGCGATCGCGGTGAATGCGAGCAAGCAGAGCGCGGCGGGGCCGGAGTATCCGGTGTATGTGTCGGCGTCGGCTCCGGCGGCTCCCGACGGATTGCGGTTAGTCATCGCGGATAATCGCGTGGAAGTCATCTGGGGCGAGATACTCGGCGCAAGTGAGTATCGCTTGTATCGTCGTGTGAAAGGACAGGGCGAGTTCAAGATGATTTATCACGGCGTAGACCGTCATACGACGGATGCGGCGGCGGGCGCGATCAAGCCTTTCGTGCTGCCGGGACACGAGCAGAATGCGCTGTACGACGGCAAGGCGTTCACGATTTATGAGTACGCGGTGGCGTCAGTGAACGGGAATGGCGAGGGGAAGAAGTCGGCGGTGTGCGATACGGATCCTGCGAGTTGGGAGAATTGGGATCCGAAGCCTGGAGAGGCGTTCCGCAGGCGCGTAGTGCATGTTACTTCGGGAAATCCGGATTTGATGCCGACTTACTATCCAAAATGAAACGACGAATTGCGATTCTCGTCCTGGTCGCGGCTGCTGCTGCTTCCGAGAGTGGGCGGCCGGTGCGGCCGGGCGATAAGGATTGGCCGGTGGCTTGGGCGACTTACAACGCGAGTAAGTCGGTGGAAGACGACTTCGCGGACTTGAAGGCGCACGGCGTGGGGCTGGTTAATAGCGATGCGGGGAATGTGGAGCGCGCGCGGCAGGCGCTCGAAATCGCGCGGCGCTTCGGGATGAAGTACCACACGGGCTTTGCGGAGATCACAGAATCGGCCGCTCTGGTGAAGCAGGCGAAACTCGAGCCGGTGGACGCGATTTTGATCGGCGGCGTGTATCGCGGGCAGGCGATGGATCGCACGCTGTTCCAATTTACTGCCGCGCCGCAGGAGATCACGATCGAGCCGCCGGTGTATCACGCGCGCTTCGCGTACTCGACGGGGAGCAGCTTCGCGGGTCCGGGTGCGAACGGTGAGCCGATCGGACATTACTTTCCCGACATGCCGGCCCCCTTGCGTGCGGAAGTTGTCGTGCCGTTGCGGGCGTTCAACGGGAAGCAGCATTTGAAGATTGTCGCGGCGACGATCGAGCAGGCTCCGCCGGATGCGAAGCTCGAGCAGGACTCGGTGACGCCGGACATGCCGGCGTCGAGCGAGACGCGCGATCGGAAACTCTATCGCGTGAAGTTCGATTTGACGGGGCTGGGCGGCGCGATGCTCGATAAGGTCGGGGTGGCGGTGTACTGGCCGTATCACGGGACGAATAAGTATTGGATCTTTTCGCGCGGCGACGTGAGTGCGGCGGCGGAAAGCACGCGGGCCGCGCTGCGCGTCGATGTCGACAAGCGGCTGAATATGTGGCGCGAGGCGAACGGCGGGAGCTTTCCGATCGATACGGTGATCGCGGCGCGGTGGGGCGACGAATGCTTTTACATCACGAGCCAGATTCACACGCGCTCGGCGGCGGTGAACTATCCGTTGTGGGAGTACAGCCAGCCCGAGATCGACGCGTTCCATAAGCATGCGGGCGCGATGGAATATCCACGCACGTGGGGCTTCCCGGAGATCTACGGGGAAGCGTCGTACGGGTGGTGGCTCTACACGCTGCACGAGCAGTGCGCGGCGCTGGCCGGCGTGATTCGTGAGGAAGTGGCGAAGCTCGCGCCGGGGCTCCTGGTGTTCCGCAACACGACGCGCTCGGGGATCTTCAGTTTGGCGAACGATCATGACGGCAGCGGTCCGGAACTGTTGACGCGCAATCTGGATATCGTCCACCTGGATCCCTACCCGGTGCACGGCGCGGGATACGACGAGGCGATTCCGCGCGATATGAGTTACTACGCGGGACTCGCGCGGCGCTATCACCGGATCCTGGTGCCGTGGATGCAGGCGCATACTTATGGCGGTCCGGCGGGGCTGGTGCACGTGACGCCGGACCAGGTCGACCGGATGGCGAAGGAGCAGTATGCGCAAGGCGTCGACGCGGTGATCTGGCTGGGATACGGCGGGAATAACACGTTCCCGAAGGTCAATCCCGAGGCGTGGGAAAGGGCGGGCGCGTTTCACAAGCGGCTGGCGGCGGGCGTGCCGAAGGTGACGGCGCGGCTTGCAGTACTGCGCGGATACAGCGCGTGGGGGTCGTCTAGCTTGGCGGGCGGAGGGAACGTGCGGAATCCGGCGGACTGGATGCTGCAGCAGTTCCTGGAAGTGTGGGCGGTGGAGCGCGGGCTGGCGTATGACGTTTTTGAAGTGGCGCCTGGGGCTTCCATTGAAAAGGAATTGCGCGGATATAAATACGTGGTGTCGACGGTGGATTGGCCGAAGGCGTGGGTGATCGGGAAGGGGACGGCGTCGACGGTGGTGGAGGAGAAGAGCGCGGGCGAACTGCGGAAGAAGTTCGCGGCGGAGATGGATGCGAAGGGGTGGAAGTAGGGCATCGGGCCGAGCAGGGCTCGGCTGGACAGGCCGGGAGGCCCGTCCTACTTGTACTTGCAGGTGGTGTCGTCGCGGTGCACGAAATATGTCTTATAGTTTAGGGCCTTCGGGTCCATGCAGCCCACGAGGTTGAGGATCTCGACCTTGCGGAACTGAGTGGGATGGCTTTCGCCTTGCAAGGCGATGTAGCCTTCAGCGAGCGGCGTGCCATCCTTCTTGACGGCGGGGTCGAAGTTGTTGACGGAGCCGCCGCCGATTTGGAGGTTCGTGTACTCAAGAACGGTCTTGCCGTCGACGATGTGGCGGACCTTTTCGGACCCGAGGACTTCGGCCTCGACGCGCACCCATTGGTCGCCACGGAAGGTGGGGGAGGTGGAATTGATGCAGTGCGACTTCACCATCTCGCCGTTGCGGAAGACCTCGGTGCCGGGCGAGCACATGTTCGCGGTCGGGCGCTCGCCGGTGGGGCCGCCGCCGAGGAGCTGGACTTCGACGGAGATGGGGAAGTCCTGATCTTTGCCCATGGTCTCCGGCGCCTGGCAGTGAATCATGATGCCGTTGTTGCGGAGTGCCCACGCCGGGCCATTCCTGGCTTGTTCACCGACGAAGCGATATTCGGCAGCGACGATGTAGTGCGAGAACTTCGTGCGGTAGAAGATGTGGCCGAACTTGTTGGCGAACTCGGGGTACTGGTCGTAGGAGACGGTGAGCAGACCGTCCTGCACGCGGAACGTGTTGCCATAATTTTCGCCGAGCGGGTAGCCGGCGATCTTCATGATCCAGCCATCGAGGCTCTTGCCGTTGAAGGCTTGGATCCAATCCTTGCGATTGGGATCGTTCTGGCTCCAAACGGGAGCGCCGACGAGGGCGAGAAGGATGATCAGGCGACACATCGATCTTAGAGTAGCGCTCAGCGCGACTGATAGGGGCCGTGGATGGATTTCACGTTGTACGTTTCCGCCGCGTCGTCGAGGATGAGGACGCGGAAGGTGTCGCCGCCGTCCGCGACGCGGACGACGATGTGTCCCTGCGCGCTCTTCAGACGATCGAGCAGTGGGCCGATGACGAGGCGGTTGGCCTCGAGCATGTTAGTCGCGAAGACATCGCGCGAGCCGGGGTAGAGGCGCTCGGAGTACATTCGCTCGAGGACGTCGTGGCCAGGATGATCGGCGCTCCAGACGGGGATGAGCCAGACTTGCGGGCGGAGAGACGAGATGAAAAACCCGTTCTGCGAATCGCGATTGCCGTGGTGATTGAGGACGCTGACTTCGACGGGGCCGACGACCTGCGCGACAGGAGTTTCCATGTCGTTCCATAAGGGCGCGCCATCGCGGCGTGCGCCGGGGATATCGCCGCCGGAGTAGAAATCGAACTTGCCGTAGCTGATGCGGATGACGAGCGAGCACATGTTCTCGGTGGGGTAATCGGCGGGCGCGAGGTCGGCGATGCGGGGGTGATGGGCGCGGGTGTTGGCGGCGACTCCGGTCCAGACTTCGCCGTTGGCGGCGATGTTGCGGACTTCGAAGTTGGGGTACTTCGCGGGATCGCGGCGGAGAACGATTTGGTTGTTGCGGCCGGGCTGAAGGCGCTCGATGCGCATGCCGTTGTGGGCGCGCTGCCACTCGAGGAATGCGCGGTAGTTCGTGACGCTGGCGTCTTTGAGCGGGGCGGGGTAGTTGTAGTCGGGCCAGCCGCGATCGAGCATGAGCTTGATGGGGAGTTGCGTGCCGACCTCGTTGATGCCGGAGAGTTTGTAGTTGCCGGGAGCGGTTTTCGCGGAGGCGGACGGCCCGCCCATGTGATCGTCGTGGAAGTGAGTGAGATAGCCGTAGTCGAGCGCGGGGGAGGGATCGTGGGTGAGCATGTGGCGGATGTAGCGGGCGATCCACTCGCCGGGAGTGCGGGATGCGTCGGGCTTGGGCGGCGTGCCGCGCGGGGGGAGATTGCCGCCATCACCGGCGTCGAGGAGCATGGTGGTGCCGTCGGGGAATATCAGGAAGGCGGCGTTGCCGCGGCCGGTGTTGATCTGGTGGATGTCGAGCGTGCCGGGGGTCCACGGGGGGAGGGGCTGTCCGATTTGCTGGGCGAACGTGGGGAGCGCGAGGAGGAGAACGAAGAAGAGGCGCATCGTTGGCCAGTG
>JAOAPT010000298.1 GCA_025463045.1 Candidatus Solibacter sp. | reverse complement strand
TTGCCGCCGCCGGCGATGCCACCGATGATCGCGCCGAGCGCCGCGGTGCCGCCGGCGACCTTCGCCGTACGCGCGCCGCGCGAGGAGCTTTCCTCGGTCACGGTCTGCGTGTTGAGATCGACCATGCGTCCGTTGACGGAGATCGATTGGAGAGCGACTTTGAGTTCGGCACGTCCGGTGAGTTTGCCGGATTCCTTCTGATCCACGAGTTTCACGACAGCGTCGGCGCCGCGCGGGATGACGGTGTTGCCGTCCAACATTACGGGCTGATCGAGACTGGCGCGGAAGGTCTGTCCGACGCGGTTGGTTTCGGAATTGATGCCCTCGATCATGCGGACAGTGAGGTTGGTGCCAGCCGGCAGCGTGAAGTTCGCCATCGCGGGAGGAGGCGGAGGAGGCGCCTGATCGGGACGCATTACGTTGCCTTCGGTGCGGCGGAGGACGGGGCGATCGTCATCGCGGGTATTGTCGCGCGGGGGTGCGCTATCGGCGCGGCGGAGAGAAGGACGGTCCTCGTAAGACGGTGCGTTGCGGTCGTTGCGCGAGGTGTGGTCCATCGACGCGCCACCGCTGAATTCGATGCGGGCGACATCGGCAACATCGAGCGTCTGTACGTCTCTTCCGTCGTCAATTCGCAGGGTGCGGGCGGTGCCGCCCAGGTAGGTTCCATTGATGACCCTGCCGCTTTTGAGGGTGATCGTGTCGGCGAACCCGAGGGTCGCGCAAGCGAAAATCATTCCGGCGTAAATCAGGCGCATAAACGTTCCCTTTCGAGCAGTTACGTTCTACTTAATTGTATGACGCTAAAAGGGCCGGTTTGGTTTACGCCTTACTGGTTTACGCCTTACTTTCGTGGGGGTGCAGCGCGCCGGCGTAACTGCGGCCATATTCAAGGCCTTCCTGGTAAAGGCGTTCGCGCTCTTCATTAGTATGCTGGCGGTCCTGGACGAGCATGAATTCGAGGCTCTTGCCGACCAGGAAGGTGCCGGCGTACGCGATCGCACCTTTGGGGATGAGTCCGCCGCCGAGCGGGATGTGGCTGACGAGTTCCCGGGCGAGGGCGCGCCAGCCGAAGGCGCTGCCGACGATGCCGAACACGGTGCCTTTCTGTTCGGCGAGTCCGACCTCTTTGCCGCAGGCGGCGGCGATCTGGAAGGCCATGCGGACCTGATTGGTGGTGAGGAATGCAGTGTCGGAAGCGAACTCGCCGAGCGCCCAGGGAAGCTCGATCAAATTGGGCACGATGTTGGGGAGCGCGGTGGCGATGGTGAAGAGCGCATTCTCGCGGGCGACGGAGTGGATGATCTGCTCGACGACGGGGCGGCGGAAGGCGGGGAACTGGCGCGCGAGGGCGATCGCAAGATCGTTCTTATCCTTAAGAATTTCGGCGACGGTGATCTCGGGATGATCGCGATGGAAGGTGTAAGCGTCCTGCGGGCAGGCAAGACCCGGTTCATAAAGCACGATATCGACGCGACTGGGAGGGGTGGCGCAGTTGGCGCGATACACCTGATTCATGCGCTGGGTCCACTCGCGGCGCGGCATGCCGGCGGGAACGAGGAAGTCCTCCATCTCGGCGTAGGCGCTGCTGCCATCGGCGACGATCCCGATCTGGATCGGGCGCTCGGCGCTCTCGCGAATGTCCTGCGGGTTCAGAAGAGAGAATGCGGCGCGTGCTTGCTTCAGAACGTTGAGCATAAGGTCACTGGGGAGACTGCGCGCCGGCCAGGCGAAACATGACGTGCAGCCCCTTTCGCCATTCTACCGCCAGCCCGATTCTTTCCACCTCGATTTGCGGTGCGAAAAAGCTCAGTATCGTCTCGGTGGATGGATGAAAGTCCAGTGAAGGCGAGATAAGCAGCAGGCGCGGCGGGTCGGGGCGGAGCTCGATGCCGGGGAAGTAGCCGTTGGCGCTGAACTCCTGCCGATCGAGGTGCCACTTGACGCGGATCCAATAATCGAGCGCCTGCAAAGGAAGGTGGAGGTCGGCGGAGGCTTTGAGTTCGATGACGGTGAGGCGGCCGGTGCGATCGACGGCGAGGAGGTCGAGTACGCCGCGCTCTCCGGCGGCGAAGGCGGGGACCTGGCCGTAGACGGGATCGGTGCGTAGCGTGGCGTCGAGGGTTTCGATTTCGGCGCGCGCGAGGGATTCGAGCCAGGCCTCGGGAAACTGGCGGTAGAGGAGGCTGGCGGGGTCTGCGCCGACGGAGCGGGCGCGATCGAGCTCTTCGGCGAGGCGCGCGATTTCGGGCAGGTGATGTTCGCGCGCGGCGCGGCGGTCGGCGAGTCCGAAGATGAGATCGCTGCCGTTGAGCTCGGCGAACTCGATGCCGCGGACACGGAGACTGATGCGGCCGTCGTGTTTAGGGATGCGCTCGACACCGGGGAGGTTGGCGATCTGATTGGCAATCCCCGGCCACGCGTGCGTGGTGTTGGGGGCGGGGCGGCGGCAGGGATCGAGGCGCGTGTCGAGGTTGCCATAGTCGCGGATGTCGGCGGCGCGGATCAGGTCCTGATGATCGTAGGTGAAGAGCTCGAAGCGCGCTGACTGCGGGTCGAGACAGAGCATGCGGAGGGCGGCGGTGCGCTCTTCGCCGGCGGGGACGTAGACGGCGAGGCCTTCGAGGGCGACGCGCTGTTCGCGGCGGCGGAGGTAATCGAGCCAGATGAGTCCGAAGGAGAGGACGGCACCGGCGGCGGCTCCGGGAGGGCAGGCGATGGCGGCCCAGGCGCGCTGTCCATGCTTGATGAAGGCGCGGGGGAAGGCGGGCGAGAGGCTGTGCTCGAGATCGGCCTCGGCGGAGATTTCGGCAAGCTTCCACTCGGGGAACTGGCGGCGGAGGAAGAGGCGGAAGCGCTCGCGGAAGACGAGGCGTCCGGAGCGGCGGCCCATCTCGGCGCCGGAGCGTTTGGAGAGATCGAGGAGGAAGAGCTGTCCTTCGCGGCGGGCGAAACGTTCGACGGTGAGCTCCAGGCGCGCGGGCGTGTTGGCGGCGATGGCGGTGACGCGGCGGGTGATGTTGCGGGTGCGGTCCCAGGCCTGGAGGGTGAGGCGCGAGCCGCGGATTTCGAGCGTGTGATTGTCGCCGGTGAGCGGGAGAAGCTCCTCACCGGGTTCGAGGAGGGCGGGTTCGCGGGCTTCGCGGAGGAAGGCGTCGAACGCGGCGCGGATGGCGGAGGTGTCCTGCGGGGGGGCGGACTTCATTCGCCCTGTGGTGCGCCGAAGACGGTGGCGCGGCGCTCGGGGCCTAGGGCGGTGGCTAGCGCCGCCAGCAGGAAAACGGTCGCCGCCGTTCCTGCCATGGCAATCGCGTAACTGGTGCGATGGGCGAACACAGCTTCAATATAAGTCACTGCACTGGCCAATAGTACGCCGCACTGGTAGCCGAAGCCAGGGAGGAAGCCGCGGACTGAATCGGGCGAGAGCTCGGAGAGGTGCGCCGGGATGACGCCCCAGGCGCCTTGCACGAGGAATTGCATCATGAATGCGCCGAGCACCAACAGCGGGACGGAGGGTGCGAAGGCCCAGAGCGGGACGACGCATGTAGCGAGGAGGAGCGCGCCGATCATGGCTCGGCGGCGGCCGATCTTGTCGGAGATCCAGCCGGTGAGCGTACCGCCGATGATGGCGCCGATCATCGAACAGCCGGTGACGGCGGCGCGTCCGGTGACACCGAAATGCCACTGGCGTTCGAGGAAGGTCGGGTACATGTCCTGCGTGCCGTGGGCGGCGAAGTTCATCGCCATCATGAGGAAGACGAGGTAAAGGAAGAGCTTCCAGTGGGAGACGATGGCGCGGCCGAGATGGCTCCACGATTCGTGCTTCGTCCTTTCCCAGACTTCACTTTCCTTGACGCGGAAGCGGACGAAGAGGGAGAGGAGCGCGGGGAGTCCGCCGATGAAGAAGAGCGGTCGCCAGCCGAAGCGGGGGAAGAGGAGGAAGTAGCAGATGGCGGCGAGCAGGTAGCCGGTCGCATAGCCCTGCTGGAGGAAGCCGCTGAGGAGGCCGCGGAGTTTGGGCGGCACTTTTTCCATGGCGAGCGACGCTCCGACGCCCCATTCGCCGCCCATGCCGATGCCGAAGAGGGCGCGGAGGATGAGGAAGGTGGTGTAGTTGGGGGCGAGGCCGGAAAGGACTTCGACGATGGAGTAGAAGATGAGATCGAGCATCAGCGGGAGTCGGCGGCCGTAGCGGTCGGCGAGGAGTCCGAAGATGAGTGCGCCGATTGGCCGGAAGGCGAGCGTGATGGTGATGGCGAGGGCCATCTTCGCGTCGGATTGGTGGAACTCGCGGCCGATGGCGGTGAGACAGAAGACGACGAGGAAGAAGTCGAAGGCGTCGAGGGTCCAGCCGAGGTATCCGGCGAGTAGGGCGGAGCGGTGATCGCTTGGGGAGGTCATGCGGCGAAAGATAGGTGGCCACGGATAGGCGGGGATGAACACGGATAAAACGAAGGCAAGAGATGGGCGGGGCTCATGCGGGGGGACGCTTTCCCAGGGCGGGGAACACTGCCCAGGCGAGAGTGGCGAGGATGACGGCGACTAGGATCCAGCCTTGTAGGGCGAGAGCGGGGATGTTGTTGGCGAGTAGTTCCTGGATGGGGGCGCGGAGGGCCATTAGCCAGAGGACGAGCCAGTAGGCGAGGTAGTTGCGGCGGGCGAAGAAACGGCAGAACGCATAGACGGCCGCGGCAGTGGCGAGTGCGATGGTGAATTGCAGGGCGAATTCGCCCGGAGTGCGGATCTCGTTATTGAGTGTGGCGCAGAGGGCGGCGAGGATGGCGGCGATGCGCATCGACTGTTTGGGGAGTTGGTAATAGAGGAGGACGAACAGGCCGAAGAGCGCGGCGTTGGTGAGCAGGCTGCGGACGGCTCCCGCGAGCGCGCCTAAGGCAGGAAGCGTGGTGGCGATCAGGTTGGGGCTGGCGATTGCGAGGATCGCCTGCGCGTGGAAACGGTCGGTGAGGAAGCCCTGGAATTGATGGACTGCGATGGCGAGGCCGATGGCGGCGAGCAATGCGGCTGCGGCGTCGATGCCTTGCGCGCGGCGGTTCACGCGGACGGCGTCGGGGTAGAAGGTGCAGATCACTGCGGCGGCGGCGCCCATGACAACGAAACCGAGGATGGCGCTCATGCCGATGACGACGTAGGCCATCGCCTGGAAGGTCTCGAGGGGAATCGCGGTGTTGTAATCCTTCATCATCAGTCCGGCGGAGAGCAGGGGCGCGATGGGGAAGACGAGGGTCGCGGGGAGCGCGAGACGAATCACCGCGCGCCACGGCACTTCGCCCTGACGCGTGGCCTGGATGAGGAGCCACATGCCGAAGACGATTAATCCGGCGAAGACGACGATGCGCGTGACGGTGATGATGATGGCGAGCGCGTTTTCCTGCTCGCGAGCGCGTTCGTAGTCCTCCGGGAGCTTCCAATAGCCGCGGGCGGAGGCGACGCGATCGCCCGCGATGCCGACGTGCACGCGCCAGCGGGTCTGATCGACATTCCGCGGATCGCCGGCGCGGGCTTCCCATTCGAGCGAATAATCGCGGCGCGCCTTCTTCTTCTCCGACGCGCTTTCCTTGAGGTCCATCGCAGCGATGTCCCAGCCTTGTTGGGCGGCGAAGGCGGCGGCGATGGCGCGTGCCTGGTCGGCGGAGATGTCGGCTCCGGGGCGGTCTTCGGGGATGGTGTGAGTGAAGCCCATCACGCGGCCGGTCTCGGGATGGACGGCGACGGTGACCTCTTCCTGATCGAGCGATTTGAAGTAGCGGACGCCCCAGTGCTGCACGGGGCGATTGCGCTCGAAGAGGGCGGAGGCGGCGGGGACGGGCAGGCGCTCCAGGAAATATTTACCCGCCAAAGAATCGCCGTCGCCCCAGTGGACGGCGGGGTAAGCGACGTTGCGGAAGGCGGCGGGATCGATGGCCTGCGATTTGAGGAAGGCGTCGGCGGAGGCGCGTACCTGATCGGCGGGGAGTTTATAGGTGGGCGAATCGCCGAAGCGGGCGGTGGGAATCGCGAGGGTCGCGAATCCGGCGATGAGGACGGCCGCGGCGATCCAGCGAGTCGTGCGAGTGAGCGGGAGATATGCGACGGCGGGCGCTTCGGATTCCGCTTCGGGCTGCGCGGGTGCGGGCGGCTCGTCGGGTTCGGCGGTGTCGTCGCGATTGAGCAGGCCTTCCTCGGAGAGGAATCCACCGCCGCGCCAGTAGGCGATGAGCGCGATGCCGACGGGTAGCAGCATGATGCCGGCGGCGCCGATTCCGGAGAGTTTGTAATAGAGACTCTCGCTGCGGATCATGAGCATCGCGCTGTACATCGCGTCGACCGAGTAGTGCCAGACGAGCGTGGGGAGAATGCCGAAGCGCAGCATGATGATGCCGAGCGCGATGCCGCCGATGCCGACTTCGACGCCGCGAATCCAGAAGGGCTGCTGCGGATATCCGGCGTGGCCGAAGCCCCAGATGAAGCCGGCGAGTATGACCGCGATCACGATGCTGCGCGTGAGTTTGCGCAGAAACGGAATGGCGAACATGCGGAAGAGAAACTCCTCGGAGACGGCCGGCAGGAAGCCGCCGAAGAGGACGAAGGCCCAAGGGAATTTCGTGTTGAGGAGATCGGAATACGGGACGTCGGCGGGCGACCATGCGCCGAAATGGAAGGCGACGATGTAGAAGGCCGTTTGGTATGCGATGAAAATTCCGGTCAGGGTAATCCCGAGGATCGCGCCGAGAAAAAAACGCTTGGTGCGGAGCCCGCGCAGGGTGAAGAGATTGCCGAGCGAAATTTTGTCGGGCAGCATCTCGCGGTAGAGGGGCTCGGCGCCGGCGGTGAGGATGAAGAGCAGTCCGCCCGCGCCGAGGGCGGAGAGCAGCGCGTTGAGGAACTGGCGCGATAGAAAGCTGCCATACGAATCGGTAGTGGGGTAGCTGAATTCGTGAAGGGGGAATTCGTTGAGCTGCGCGAGAAAGCCGAGGACGATGCCAGCGAGTCCGACGAGTGCGGCGCGCCGCCAGGGGACGTCGTGGCGGCGCACACGCATGACGATGACGATCACCATGCCGACGACGAGGACGACGGAGACGGCGGAATCGATGGTCTGTGCGACTTCGTTCTTGGAGCGCAGAAGTTGGTAATCGCGCTTCCACTGATCGGGGATTTTCAGGTACTGGTGGTACCCACCCGGTTCGTCGCCGAGGACGGTGACTTCGACGCGATTGGTGGCGCCTTGCAACTCGAAATTCGCCTCTTTCCAGACGAAGGTGCGGTCGGTGCGGTGCGGGCGTGTGACGTCGCTCTCTTCGACGAAGTCGAGCGCGGCGGGGTCGCGGCTTGCGCGAGTGCGCAAAAAATTCTCAGCGATGGCGCGCGCTTGGGCGGCAGTTGCCGCCGGACGGGCAGCGTCCTCAGGAAGTCCATGGTCGAAGGCGGCCAGTTGACCCCGTGGCGTGAATTCGACATCGAACTCTTCCTTCTGTAAGGGACGGAACCAGCGGTAAGCCCACCGCCACAAGGGAACGCGGGTTCCCATGATCTGGTTGGCGCGTTCGAGTCCGACTTCACGCTCGAGGAACGTCTTCGCTTCCTCATCGTATGTAAACTGCGCGGCCTGGCGGTAGCCTTCGGTGCGATAGCCTTGTGCGGCGAGAAACTTTCCGGCGAGTATCTGCGCGTCGTCGCGGCTGACTTTGAAATCGATGGAAGCTTCGGGGAAGGCGCGGTAAAAGTTTCGCGCGCTGAACCATGTAGCCGTGGCGAGCAGGAATACGCAGATGGCGATGAAGCGGTGGTCCGATGCGCGCAGCCGTTCCTTCATCGGTCTACCGTTTCTCTGCCCAATGTAAGCCGATGCCACCTAGAATGAAGCGGCGTGTGTCGACATTCCGATAGCCTTTTCGACGCAGTAGCGACGAAAAGTCGTCAATCGAGACGAAACTGCGAAGCGAATCGGGGATGTACGTATAGACGCGCGGCTTACCGTGCAGCACCATGCCCCAGAAGGCGCCCTGCGCGTAGAGGTAGCCGAGATACAGTCGCCGCATCACGAAATTCGACGGCAGGAAAAAGTCGAGCGAGACAAGCAGACCGCCGGGGCGTGTAACGCGCTCGATTTCCTGCACGGCGACATCGAGCTTGGGGAAATTACGGAGTCCGTAGCCCACAAAGACACAGTCGAAGGAATGGTCGGGGAAGGGAAGGCGTCCGGCGTCGCCGCAGACGGTATCTCCCACGCCGCGTGCGCGGGCGAGTTGCAGCATGCGCTCGGTGATGTCGACGGCGACGGCGCGTGCTCCGGGATGGCGCTGATTAACCATCAGGGAAAAATCGCCGGTGCCCGAGGCGAGGTCGAGAATAACGGGTTTGTCGGGAAGCGGCGCGCGCTCGAGGAGGGTATGTTTCCAGCGGCGGTCCATGCCGTAAGAAAACGTGCGGGTGATGAAATCGTAACGCGGTGCCACAGTACTGAACATGGCCCGCATGAGGCGGGAACTTTGCTTCTCTGCTGGAAGATTCACTTACGCGGGATTGTAGCAGACTATGGTGCGTTTGAAGAAAAGCCGCAGTGCGTTTGAAGCAAAGCCGCAGTGCGTTTAAAGCAAAGCCGCAGTGCTTTTGAAGCAGAGCCGCACCGTAAGAGAAGCGACTGCTCGCTTACGGTGCGGTTTAGTTGGAGGAATTAACGCTTGGTGGTGCGGGCGTTGACGGCGCGGATGGGTTCGACGGTAGCTCCGGCGGCGTAAGTACCGCTCGGAAGGGCTATGGAAGTATCCACCATTCGGGCCATCATGTGGGCGGGCATGTCTTCCTGTTCCTTGAAAAACGTCATGCCATTCATTGGGCCATCGTACTCGACGCGGATCAGGTCGCCGCCGCGGACCTGGCCGGTAGCGATCAGATTCGAAAGCGGATGCACAAGGATGCGATCCACGGCGCGCTTTAAATGGCGAGCGCCGTACTTCATGTCGGTGCCTTCGCGCAGCAGGTGATCCTTCGCACTTTCGGTGAGTTGGAAGACGAACGGCGCTGCGTTGGCGGCGCTGAACACGCGCTGTTGCACCATGTTGAGTTCGATGGTGAGAATCTTGCGCAGGTCGTCGGCACAAAGCGGATGGAATACCACAGTCTTGTCGATGCGGTTCATGAACTCCGGCGTGAACTTCTTCCGCGCGGCTTCGAGTCCGGCCTGTTCGACCTTCCCGGTGAGGGCTGCGTCGACGATGCCCGCCGCGTGGCGGCGTTCGCACTCGCCGGCAGCAAAGCCGAGATTCGGGCGGAGGATGGAGTTCATTTCGGAGGCGCCCAGGTTGCTGGTCATAAATATCAGGGCGCGCGAGAAATCGACGCGTCGATTGTCGCCGAGCGTGAGCGTGGCCTTGTCCAAAATTCCGAGGAGCAGGTTCCACAGAGCGTCGCTGGCCTTTTCGATTTCATCGAAGAGGACGAAGCTGAGCTTCAGGCGATCGGTGTGGTACTGATCCAGAACCTCCTGACTCAGGAGGGGATGGGTTTCGCGATGGCCGAGGTAGCCGGGAGGCGATCCGATTAATTTGGCGATTTCGTGACTGTGTTGAAATTCCGCGCAATCGATCTTAATGACCGCGCGCGAATCACCCAGCAGACTCTCCGCCGCAGCCTCCACCAGCCGGGTTTTACCGGAACCGGTCGGTCCGAGGAACAACAGGTTACCGATCGGCCGGCCGGGACTGCTCATACCGGAGAGGTGAGTCTGGTAGATGTGAATGATCTGTTGAATGGCCTCTTCCTGGCCAATAATTCGCTTTCGAAGATCCGCGTCTAACTTGCCCGCGAGCGAACCGGTCTGCGCCGGATCCAGTTGTCTGTTGAGATTCCCCATTTGCTGACTCTCCCTCACATACTGGGACGTAGCAAGTGAAGGGCCAGATTCAAACGCGGTCTCGGATTTACAAAAGTGTGCGAAAGCTAGGCTTTCCCGCCGCTATTTTTTGGGGCGCGAAGGACGGATTTCGACTCGGCTGACCATGGTGCGGGCGGGCATGCGCAACACCATCGACACTGCTTCCGCGACGTCCTCTGGGGCGATCATCCAACTGGTATCTTCCGGACGGGGCTTTCCCGGGATGCCGGAAAATTCGGTATCGACGCTGCCCGGCATGATGCAACTGACGCGAATATTGTCGTTGCGATGGTCGAGCATGAGGGCTTCGGTGAAGCCGTTGAGACCGAACTTCGACGCGTTGTAGCCGGCGCCTCCGGCGAAGGGATTGCGCCCGGCGAGGCTGGAAATATTGACGATGAAGCCGCCGCCGCGCGGAATGAGGCGGGCGAGCGCTTCGTGCGAGCAGTAGAATGCGCCGTTGAGATTGATGTCGATATTGCGGTGCCACTCTTCGGGTGTCATCTCGGCGACCTTCTTGTAAAGTCCCTGCCCGGCGTTGTTGACGAGAATGTCGAGCCTGCCGAACTCGGCGTCGACGGCTTGGAAGAAGGCGCGGACGCTTTCGACGTTGCTGACGTCGGCGGGTGCTCCGAAGATGCGGCCGAGTGGGCGCATCTCGGCGACGGCGCGTTCGACGTGTTCGGCGCTGCGTCCGCAGATGGCGACGGCGGCTCCGTCGTGTAATAATCGCTCGGCGATGGCTCGTCCGATTCCGCGCGTGCCTCCGGTGACAATGGCAAATTTTCCGTTGAGTGCGTCCATGAGTGAAGTTTACCTTGCGGGGGCTGTGGGCTCGATCTCCGTTGAAGAATGCACTCCAATCGGAGCCGCGACCGTGAATCGCGCTTTGGCGAGCGAGGGAGTGGTGGTCGCGTGACCACCGCTCCGTAACCGTCGCGGCTCTGATCGAACTGGAGGGATGGCGTCGGAATTCGCCGATGGGACCGTTTACGTTTTGATGACGAAGCCTTCGGCTTTGACGCAGCGGGTGACGATGTCGAAGATGGCCTTGACGATCTGATCGTCGGTGATGTTTTTGTCGCCGAGAGCCTGGAGGGGCGCTTTGACGTCGATATTGCCGTAGTAGAGCGAAGGATTCCGCATAACGGTGTCCCAGATTTCGCGGGCTGCGTAGCCCGTGGCGCCGATCGGGATCGGGAAGTTATTCAGGGGGGCGGTGGTGCCGATTTCAAATTCCTGCATGACGCCTTCGCCGCGCGTGATTTGGGCGGTATCGCGATCGCGCCTGTTGCCGGCGATGAAGATGCTGATGCCGGAGAGCGCGAGCATGGCTTCGCGCCACTCGCGATAGACCTTGGGCTTGCGCGCGGCTTCGAGGCTGCGCGGGAACGGGCGGAGGATCAGGCGATCGTGCAGAGTGGAAAATTTCGTGTCGGCGGCATCGAGCGCGCCGACGATCAACTCGCTGCCGATGCCCGCGCCGTAACCGGAGACGAGGTTGTAACCGCGGCGAATGATCTCTTTGCCGAGAATGCGCGTGAGGCGGCAGAGGCGCGCGAGATCAAAGGTATCCTGCCCTTCGGCGGCGCTGCCGGAGACGAAGATGTTCTTGAGGAAGGCGCGGCGGTTGAGCTCGTGGAGGATCGCGGTGATCTCGCTGTACTCGTCGATCAGCACGGTCTGAATTCCGTAGCGCTGAAGGTCGCTGACGCGGAGGGCGAGTTTGCGGCGCTCGTATTCGTAGTCGGCCTGCTTTTCCCCGGTGGGATCTTTCGGCTTTTCAGGGCGCCGCATGATGCAGTAGTGCGTCGGCGTGTTCTGGCCGAGCAGGCCGCGGATGCGGCTGAGGACGAAATCGATATTGGGATCCGTAAAGCTGAAGCCGAGAAAGAGGAAGGTCTGGGTGACGAGGTCGCCCTTGAGGCGGATGGTGAAAAGTTCGCGTGATTCGGCGTAGGTTTCGTAATCGTCCTTCGTCAGGACGGCGTGCTGGGGCGAGGAAACGTCGCCATGCATTTTGAAGACGGTGACATCGGTGCCGGGTTTGTGAACGGCGAGTTGGACGGGGTCGACCTTCACGTCGACGGTCTTGTCCTGTTTGCGGAAGGAGTCTTCGAGGAGCGTGTCATAGTTGGTGGTCCAGACGGTGTGGATGGGGAGGCGCGCGACGAGTTTGTGATTGTCGGTTTCTTCGGCGGACTGGGTGAACTGGCGGATGAGGAGATCGTTGATCTCGGCGCGATTGCCTTGGCGTTCGTTGGTGTGATATTGGGCGAGCGCGACGAGATCGTTCTCGCGATCGATCTTGAGATCGAGATCGCGGGCAATGTCGGACATGAGGCCCTTCCAGTCGACGAATCCGGCGGCGCGGGAGAGTCCCGCTCCGGCGAAGAGGGCGGCGGTCCGCTCGACGAGGCAGCCTCCGTACTCGCGGATGAATTTTTCTGCTTTGATCTCGGCCATAGGGGGATTGTACGGCAGATGTGGGAGTTTGGAGGAAGTTCGCCTCGCAGCGGAGACTTTGAGTAAAGTATAGGAGGAGATCACGGTGAACGTCGCCATTGAAATACCGGACGATATCGGGCGGCTTCTCGCAGGGCAAGTGGGCGATGTCTCGCGGGCGGTGCTCGAGGCGGTTGCCGTCGAGGCGTACCGATCAGGGGCGATAACTCCAGCGCAGGTGCAGCAGATGCTGGGGCTGCACTCCCGCTGGGATACAGAGGCGTTCCTACGGCGTGCCGAAGCTTTTCACGACTACACGATGGATGACCTGGAACGGGATATCACCGCAATTCGCGACGCCTCGCGGCAATGATCGCGTCTCGGATACGTCGCCGATTTGCTATCTGATCCTCATTGACGAGATTGAAATCC
>JAOAPT010000281.1 GCA_025463045.1 Candidatus Solibacter sp. | reverse complement strand
CGAGATCGAGGCCTTCCGTGAAGTTGTTCATCCACGCCTTCGTGCTGCAGTAGCTGAAGTTGCCCGGACTCTGTCCGTAGCCCGCGACCGACGACACGTTGATCACAGCACCGCGACCGCGGGGCACCATCGCGGCGAGCGCCGCGCGCGTCAACCGCATGGTGGCGATGACATGCAGGTGATACATCGTCTCCTGGCCTTCGAGCGGCGCCTCCCAAAATTTCCCCTTAGTGCCGAAGCCCGCGTTGTTGACGAGCAGCTCTAAGTCGGGGGCGGAAGCGATCCGCTGCTCGACACGCGCCAAGCCTTCGTCAGTAGCGAGGTCGGCGGCGATCGTCTCGGTATCGCCGAGCTCCCGCGCGAGCGCCTCCAACCGGTCCGCGCGGCGCGCGACCAGGATGAGTCCGAAGCCGTCGCGCGCAAGTCGGCGGGCAAACACCTCGCCGATTCCGCTGGATGCCCCCGTGATCAATGCCACGCGTGATTTCATGATTCCAGTATCGTCTTGGCGTACACTGGCAAGTCGGGGGGAAGATGGACTTTTTGAAACGAATTGCCCTGCCGGGATTGCTGCTGTTGGCGCCGGCGGGACTATGGCTCTCGGCGCAGGAGCCGGCATTCGGCGGCCGCGGGGGCGGCGAGAAGGGAATCGGAGCGGCGATCACGGGAGCGAAGGAAGACCCGGCGGCGTTCGATCGCGGCGCGAAGCTCTATACGACGAACTGCGCGGGATGCCACGGCGCGACCGGACGAGGCGGCCCCGGCGCGCCCGACCTTATTCGCTCGCTGCTCGTGCTCGACGATGAGAAGGGCATCCTGATCGCTCCCGTGCTGCGCGATGGACGGCCCGACGCGGGGATGCCGAAGCCCGGACTTTCCGAGCCGCAGATCGCGGATTTGGTCGCGTGGCTGCACGTGCAGACCTACGCGGCCGGGCACCGTTCGACCTACGCGTTCCTCGACGTTCTGACCGGCGATAAGAAAAAGGGCGAGTCGTATTTCAACGGCGCGGGCAAGTGCAACACGTGCCACTCCCCGACCGGAGATTTGAAAGGCATCGGCGCGCGCTATGACGGCTTTGCGTTGCAGGGCCGCTGGCTGCAGCCGCGGGGCGGCAGGGGCGGACGAGGCGGCGGAGCGGCAGCGTCGAACAAGAGCACCGTCACGGTGACCGTGACCCCCACGAGCGGCAAGGCAATCTCGGGGACGCTGGATCGCGTCGACGATTTCAGCGTCTCCCTGCGCGATTCCGAAGGACTCTATCACTCCTTCACGCGCGATGGCGCAACTCCCAAAGTGGAAATCCACGACCCCTTGAAAATGCATACGGACATGCTGTCGAAGTACACCGACGCCGACATCCACAACGTGACTGCATACCTGGTGACCTTGAAATGAGAAGCTTCCTAATACTCCTCACGCTCGGTGCTGTTCAAGCGTTCGGCCAGGGGCTCACGCCGGCCGAGATCCTCAAGCAGCCGACGGATTCGTGGCCGACTTACAATGGCGATTACTCGGGCCGCCGCTACAGCACGCTGAAAGAGATCAACGCCGCGAATGTGCACACACTTTCGCTCTCATGGGCGACGCGCTTCGGCGCGGGCGGCGGGCGCGGAGGTCCGGGACCGGCGGCCGGAGTGCAGATCAAATCGACGCCGCTGATGGTCAACGGCATCCTGTACTTCACCTCGCCGAATAACGTTTGGGCGGCGGATGCGCGCACGGGGCGCGAGTTGTGGCACTACCAATATCCGCCGAACACGGGCAGCACGATCGGCAATCGCGGCGTCGGCATGTACGGGAACTGGCTGTACTTCGAAACGCCCGACAGCAATCTGGTGAGCTTAGACGCGCGCACCGGCAAGGAGCGTTGGAAGGTGTCGATCGCCGACCCGAAGCTCGACTACACGTCGACCGTGGCGCCGGTGATCGTCGGCAATCACGTGATCGTCGGGATCGGCGGCGATCATCTGGATAACCCGGGCTTCGTGCAATCGCGCGATCCGGAGAATGGCGCGCTGCAATGGAAGTGGTGGACCACGCCGCGCAAAGGCGAGCCGGGAATCGAGACATGGCCGGACGAGTACGCATCGTCGCACGGCACCGGTCAGGCGTGGATCCCGGGCACGTACGACCCGGAGCTGAATCTGTACATCGTGGGCACGGGCAATCCGAATCCGGTGATGGCGGAGAAGAGCCGGAAGGGCGACAACCTTTATACGTGCTCGATCGTGGCGATCAATCCCGACACCGGAAAACTGGCCTGGTATTTCCAGCCGTCGCCACATGACACGCACGATTGGGATGCAGTGGAGACACCGATTCTCTTCGACGGCGTGATCAACGGGGAGAAGCGCAAGCTGGTGGCGCAGGCCAGCCGCAACGGATATTTCTTCGTGCTCGATCGCGCGACCGGCAAGCGACTGGTGGGCGAACCGTTCATCGACACGGTGAATTGGGCGAAGGGCTATGACGCGAAGGGCCAGCCGATTCCCGACCCGAAAAAGTTTCCGACCACCGACGGCGTGCTGGTGTCACCCTCCTCGAACGGCGCGACCAACTGGCAGGCGCCGAGCTTCAATCCGGACACCGGCCTGTTTTACGTCGGCACCAGCCGGTCCTACAGCATGTACTATCTGACCGATGTGGACGATCACCCACAGGGTTGGGGCGGCCTCGATTCGGGAGCGGGCAGCGACGGGAACGCGCTGCTGGCGATCGACTACAAGACCGGGAAGGTCTCCTGGCGCCACGAGTGGCCGAGCGGCGGCGGGATCACGAATAACCTGAGCACGGCAGGGAATCTTCTATTCACAAGCAACGGACAAAATCTGATTGCGTTCCGCGCGTCGGATGGGAAAATTCTCTGGCACTCGAGCTTGATGGCGGCGCCGAGCGCCGGACCGATTACGTACACGCTGGATGGCAAGCAGCACCTGCTGGTCGCCGCGGGCGACAGCCTGTATTCCTTCACCGTAAACCAGCCGGTGCGATAACAATCGCACTCCGCGTTTCGTGAGGGTACGCAAGTTTTGACATGCCGTGCTGTTTGTAGAATCACCGGCGTTCGTCCCCATGTATTTCTTGTACAACGATTTCCAATACGTACGGAAATCGGCAATTAAGTTGCAAGGGAAGCTCCGGAGGTTGGGGCTGGACGCACATGGCGACGTTATCTCAGGAGACCATCCACCCGATTTCGATCGGAGTACCTGGACTAGACGATATTCTCAGCGGGGGGCTTCCCCCGAGCCATCTTTACTTGATCGATGGCGATCCCGGCACGGGAAAAACTACTCTCGGCATTCAATTTCTGCTTGCCGGCGTTGAGGAGGGGGAGCGCGTTCTTTACATCACGCTTTCCGAATCGGAACGGGAACTGAGGCAGGTCGCCCTATCCCATGGATGGCGGCTGGGAGGCATCGATATCTTCGAGCTTCTGCCGATGGAAGAGAGCCTGAAAACAGAGGAGCAGTACACCGTCCTCTACCCCGGCGAGGTGGAGTTATCGGCAACGATCAAGGCGATTCTGCTCCGCGTCGAACAGGTGCAGCCCAAACGCGTGGTCTTCGATTCGCTTTCGGAACTGCGCCTGCTGGCCCGTGAACCGCTCCGCTTTCGCCGGCAATTGCTGGCGCTTAAGCAATATTTTGCCGGCCGCGACTGCACCGTCCTGGTACTCGACGACCACACCGCGGGCGAGGGCGAGGGCGATATTCAGAGCATCGTTCACGGCGTCGTCCGTCTGGAGAATCTGGCGCGGGATTATGGCACGAAGCGCCGGCGCATGGAGGTGGTGAAACTTCGCGGTGTACAGTTTCGCGAGGGCTATCACGACTACAACATCCGCACCGGAGGTCTGGAGGTCTATCCGCGCCTGATAGCGACGGAACACCGTGCCCGCTTCGATCAGAAACCGGCGACGAGTGGAATTCCCGAGTTGGATTCGCTGCTCGGAGGCGGGCTGAACAAAGGGACGAACACGCTGCTGATGGGACCCGCCGGTGCGGGCAAGAGCACGATCGGACTGCAGTACGCGGCGGCCGCCGCGCGACGTGGAGAGTACGCGTACTACGTCACGTTCGACGAAACGTTTTCCACACTCTTGGAGCGGGCCGCGGGTCTGGAGATGAATATTGAGCCCCTGATGGAGAGCGGCCTCCTGAATCTCAGCGTGATCGATCCGGCGGAACTGTCGCCAGGGCATTTCATCGCACGGGTACGTGAAGAAGTCGAGGGGAATCGAGCTCGCCTGGTGGTGATCGATAGCCTGAACGGCTTTCTGGCGGCGATGCCGGGCGAAGACTATCTCACGATCCAGTTGCATGAACTATTGGCATACCTGAACAACCAGGGCGTGGTGTCGATTCTTGTCATGGCTCAGTACGGAATCCTGGGCCAGGGAATGTCGAGCCCGGTGGACGTGAGCTATCTCTCGGACACGATCCTGCTGCTGCGCTACTTCGAAAATCGCGGCGAGGTGCGGCAGGCGATCTCCGTGGTCAAGCGGAGGAGCGGGCGGCATGAGCGAACAATCCGCGAGCTGCAACTCGGTCCGGGCACGATCCGCGTCGGTCGCCCGCTCACGGAATTCCAAGGTGTGCTGACGGGGGTGCCCAATTACGTCGGCAAGACGACGCCACTGCTGGAGGAGACGATCTCGGAGGAAACGATCTTGGAGGAAACGATCTTGGAGGAGACGATCAATGGCTCCGAGCGGTAGCGTGGATCGCGACTCCCTGATTATTCTTCACGCCCCGATCGGACGGGATGCGCAACTACTCCATACCCTGCTGCAGCGGGCGATGCTCTCCTCGAAGGTCTGTTCGAGCATCAACGATTTATGCGGGGAAGTGGCGCGCGGCGTGGCGGCGGCATTCGTCACGGAGGAGGCGTTGGACACGGCGGCCATTGAGAAGCTATCGGCCGTGCTGCAGAAGCAGGGCGCGTGGAGCGACCTGCCTCTCGTCGTGCTGACCGTGGGCGGTGAGCCGACTCAGGCGATCCGGGAACGGCTGACGCGTCTCGAGCCGCTGGGCGACCTCACGCTGCTGGAGCGTCCATTGCGTTCGGACACGATCGTGAGCGCGGCGCGCACGGCCCTTCGCGCGCGCGCCAAGCAATACGAAGTTCGCCGGCGCGACGCCGAATTACAACTCGTCACCGACAATGTGCCCGTGCTGATCTCTTACATCGATCGCGAACAGATACACCGCCGGGTCAATCACACCTATTACGAGTGGTTCGGCATCCCGACCGACGGCGTTGTAGGGATGAGCGTGTGGGCGCTCAATGGCGAGGCGTATTACGCGAACGCAAAGCCTTATATCGCGGAGGCGCTGCGCGGGCAGCGGGTGACTTTCGAATCGCAGCTTTGGGACAAGCGGCACGCACTTCGCGACGTCAGCGTTTCGTACGCTCCGGACGTCGGGATGGATGGCGCGGTGCGCGGATTCGTCGCTCTGGTGCAGGACATCACGGAGCGCAAGCGGACCGAGAAGGCGCTTCGCGAAAGCGGCCAGCGCCTGCAATTTCTCGGTGAGCTCGGCGAAGCCACGCGCGCCCTGACCGATCCATCGGTGGTGATGGCGATCATCGCCAGGATGACGGGCGAGCACCTCGGCGTCTCGCGGTGCGCCTATGCCGACGTCGAACCCGACGAGGAAATCTTTACCGTGCAGTACGACTATACGGCGGAAGGCTGCGAGAGCGCGACCGGCACGTACCGGCTCTCCTGCTTCGGTCCGGGATTTGTGGCGCACATGCGCGCAGGCCGGACGGTCGCGATCCGCGACGTCGCCCAAGAGATGGCGGACGATGCGGGAGGGGACATGTTCCGGGCAATCGGAATCGGCGCACTCGTATGCTGTCCGCTGGTGAAAGAGAACAAGCTGATCGCCATGATGTCCGTACACCAGAGCGAGCCTCGCGATTGGACGCTGGAGGAGACCGGGCTGGTGGAAACGGTGGCCGACCGCTCGTGGGCATACATCGAACGCTCACGCGCGCAGAGCGAAGTGCGCGCCAGCGAGCAGCAGTTCCGCACGCTGGCCGATACGATTCCGCACCTCGCGTGGATGGCATACGCCGACGGCCACATCTTCTGGTACAACCAGCGCTGGTACGACTACACGGGGTCCACACCGAATCTGATGGAAGGCTGGGGATGGCAAAACGTTCATGACAGCGAGATTCTGCCCGCCGTGATGGAAAGCTGGCGTCATTCGCTCAATACCGGCGAGCCCTTCGAAATGGTCTTCCCGCTGCGGGGCGCCGATGGGACTTTCCGATTGTTTCTGACGCGCGTCGCGCCGGTGCGCGATAACTCGGGGACCGTCGTCCGCTGGTTCGGCACACACACCGACATCGACGTTCAGAAGCGCTCGGAGGAAGCGCTGCGGCGGGCGAACTGCGAACTGGAAGAGTTCGCTTACGTCGCCAGCCACGATCTCCAAGAGCCGCTTCGCATGGTCAACATTTATACGCAGCTCTTGCTGAAGCGCCTGGGTCCGCAAGCTACTCCGCAGCTTCGCGAGTACGCGGACTATGTGTCGGCGGGCGTCAGGCGCATGGAAGTTCTGATCCGCGACCTGTTGACTTACTCGCGGATCACGCACAAGGGCGATGAGCCCGACGAATCGCGGGCCGACTTGGGCGCCGCGCTGCGCCAGGCCATCCAGAGCGTGAATACGAGGGTGGAGGAGAATCACGCCGAGGTCACGCATGACCCGCTGCCGGTGGTGCCGGGCGATGAAGGACAGTTGGGTCACGTCTTCCAGAATCTTCTTTCCAACGCGCTGAAATATCGCAAGAAGGACGAGACGCCGCGGATTCACGTGAGCGTCCAGCGGCGCGACAGTCACTGGTTGATCAGTGTGGCCGATAACGGAATCGGCTTCGAGCAGGAACAGGCATCGCGCATCTTCGGACTTTTCAAACGGCTGCACCGCGAAGATGAGTACCCGGGGACTGGCCTCGGGCTAGCGATTTGTAAGCGAATTGTCGAGCGGTACCGAGGGCGGATCTGGGCTCAATCCGAGCCGGGAGTGGGATCCACTTTCTTGATCTCACTCCCAGGGCTCAGTAATGAATAGACGGTTGCGTATCTTTCTTGCAGAGGACAACGCCGGTGACGTCGAACTGGTTCGTGAAGCGCTACGTGAGCACCACATCGATTACGAGATCACACTCGCCAGGGATGGCATGGCGGCGAAAAACTTCATCGAGCGTGTAGGCAGAGCTCCCGACACTCCGGTGCCGGACCTTTTGCTTCTGGACTTGAACTTACCGAAAGCGGAGGGGCACGAGTTGTTTTCGATGTTCCGGCAGAATCCGCTGTGCAGCAACACTCCGGTGATCGTGGTGACTTCGTCGAATGCTCCGAAGGATCGCGAGCGGGCGGCGGCACTGGGCGCGGCACATTACTTTCGCAAGCCGTCGGATCTGGCGGAGTTCATGGAACTCGGCTCGGTGATCCGCCGGGTCGCGGCGGAACGGGGCATGCTCCGCGCTGAGGGGTAAGGGCTGAAGCCAGGATTGACTGCCCTGCTACCGGATCTGGTCGAACGGGATATTCTGAATCGCGTAGTGCTGCCAGTCGCGATAGTCGAAGTGCCACCACTCCGATTCGAAGACCTTGAAGCCTTGCTTCTCCATTGCGGCGCGTAGCAGATCGCGGTGCGCGCGCTGCTCAGCGGTGCCGCCCGTGTAGTGCGGGTAGGAGCGTTCGGACATCTCGTCGTAGACGCCGGTCATCTCGATTTCCTTGCCGGTCTTCAGATCGTAGAGCGTCAGATCGACGGCGCAGCCCCGGTTGTGGCGCGAGCCTTTGGCGGGGTCGGCGACGAACTCGTGCTTGTCGTTCGGCGTGGCGTCCCAGAAGATCTTGGTGACGTACCAGGGACGATAAGCATCGAAGATCAGTAATCCGTAGCCCTGCTTGATCAGTTCGCGATGGGCGGCGAGCAGCGCCATGGCCGCTGGGCGCTGCAAAAAGGAACGCGCGGACGAGTAGACGGGCGTGCTCAGGAAATTATCCGTGGTGGCGTAGCGGATCTCGAACTTGAGGCGATCGTCCAGCTTCATCAGATCGGTGAGCTCGGATTTGCGGAACTCGCCGGTCTCATGCGGCGGGCCTGACGCGAGCGCTTCCACGCGCAGTTCGGCGACCGGGCGGACGGGTGTGATGCGGAAGATCCGCGGGCGCTCCTGGGCGGCGAGGGCGACGGCGGCGAACAGCGCGAGCGCGCGAATGCGGTGCATGCAGACATCATACAATCGAGCAATGGCAAAGCTCGAAGGCTGTCTCAATCGTCGGACGTTCTTCCAGGCGGCAGGAGCGGCGGGACTGGCGCTCGCACCCGCGCCGCAGGCAGCGGCGAGTCCGCTCACCGAAAAGCAGAAGCTGGCGCGGCTCGCTTCGAACACGTGG
>JAOAPT010000496.1 GCA_025463045.1 Candidatus Solibacter sp. | reverse complement strand
AATGGGAATTGAAATCGTTCACGGGCGATCCGAAGCTGACGGCGGATTTGCGCGCGTACATGATGTACGCGCTGGCGCTGGCGGGCAAGCCGCAGGCGACGGGGATGACGGACGTGTTCAACAAGCGCGAGAAGCTTTCGCCGTATGGCGCGGCGATCCTCGGGCTCGCGTTCGAGCAGGTGAAGGATCCGCGCGCGGGCGAAATGGCGTCGGCGCTCGAGCAAGCGGTGAAGGTGGATGAGGAGCAGGCATGGTGGCCGTCGACGCGCGATCAGTTGCTGGACTTCTCAGAGGATGCGACGCCGGAGGCGACGGCGTACGCGGTGAAGTTCCTCTCGCATCAGCGGCCGAATTCGCCGTTGTTGCCGAAGGCCGCGTTGTGGCTGATGAACAATCGCAGCGAGGGTTACTGGTGGAACAGCACGAAGCAGACGGCGATGGTGATCTATGGGTTGACGGATTATCTGAAAGCGACGAACGAGCTGAATCCGAATCTGACGGCGACGGTGTGGGTGAACGATCAGGCGGTGCTGACGCGGAAATTCGATCAGGCGGCGATGCTCGGCGCGCCGGAACTGGTCCTGGACGAAACGAAGCTGCAGCCGGGTGTGAATCGCATACGAGTCTCGAGTACGGGGCAGGGAAGGCTGTACTACTCGGCGCGCGCGGAATACTATTCGGCGGATGACAAGCTGCAGAAGACCGGGACGACGTCGCTGAATATTTTGCGCGATTACTTCCGTCTGGTGCCACAGAAGCAGGGCGAAAAGATCGTGTATGATCTCGCGCCGCTGAACGGTCCGGTGACGTCGGGCGATACGCTGGCGGTGCGGCTGACGGTGACGGGCACGGAATGGAAGTACGTGATGATCGAGGACCCGATTCCCTCGGGCGCGGAGTTTATCGAGCGCGATAGTTCCTACGAGCTGAAGCAACGTCCGCCGTGGTGGCAGTACTTTTTCACGCGGCGCGAATTGCATGACGACCGGATGGCGATTTTCCAGACGTGGTTTCCGCAAGGGCAGCAGCAGTACTTCTACCTGTTGAAGGTGGTGAATCCGGGGACGTTCCAGGTGAGTCCGGCGCGCGTGCAGCCGATGTACAACTCGGGCGTGATGGCGACGACGGAAGGCCGCCGGCTGGAGGCGAAATGAGCGCCGCGACTCGGAAGCTCCTGGCGCTGCACCTGGTGGCGAACGCGCTGCTGCTGTGGCTCGCCTACGAATGGCTGGGGGTGACGGAATCGACGCGGTTCAGGCTGGTGCTGAGCGCGGTGGATGCGCTGGCGATCCTGTCGCTGGTGTGCTGGCTGCATGGCGCGACGTTCGTATATTTTCGCGGGAAGCAGCGAATCAAGGACGCGTTTCGAGTGGCGCTGCGACATCTGGGGGCGCTGGTTGTGGCGGCAGTCGTGGTGATCGTGGTGTACGGGCTGTTGACGTGGGCGGCGAATGCGATGGGGCAGCCGGCGTTTCAGCTCGCGTCGTGGATGACGCTGCATTTGCGCAAGCCGGTGAAGCCGTCGACGGTCGCGCGAGTTTTCCAGGGCGTGTTCTGGGTGGTTCGATGGGTAGTGCTGCCGGTTGGACTCTTGCCAATGGCGTCGGGGATCGCGGCGCGCGGAGGGCGAGGCGCGGGGGAGATTACGTGGAGAGCGGGGTGGCGGGATTGGGTCGTAGTGCCGGCGGCGTTGTTGTTGGGGCTGAAACTTCCGTTCGTGTTGCTGGGGTGGGTGCCGGCGGTGGAAGCGTTCGGGATGCAGATGGCGAGTTTTGTGGTGCGGATTGGGGTGGGGTATTTGCTGTTCGTGGGAGCGGCGGTCGGGCTCGCGTACTGGACGGGTGCGCGGCGGATGATGGCTACTTCGGCAGACCCGTCTTGAGAAAAGCCAGGACAGTCGGCGCGCCATAGCGTTGGACTAAGGCTGCGACTTTTCGGGTGGCGGCGGCGTAGGCGGTGCGGGCTCGGGATTCGTTTTCGGTTTGGCGGATGTCGCGATCGGCAAACTCGGTTGCAGCGCCGGGAGTGGCGTGGGCGAGATAGCCTGCGAGGCCTTCGCGGAACCAGACGGGAAGCTGCGCGACGGCCTGCGATTCGACGAAGACGTGGAGCAACTCGTGGCGGAGTGTTGCGTCGCGCGGGGCGGCGGGCTGGAGTTCGATGCGGCGCGCGGTGGTACGGGCTGCCACCCATCCTGGTTCGCCGGTGGCGTTGCGGAAGGTCTCGACGTCGGGGTAGACACGGATCTCGATCTTCGCGGGGATAGGCCAGCCGTACTGCGCGGAGATTTCCTTGACCTGGCGTTCGGCGGTGGCGAGCACGGCGCGGTCGCGATCGGGGAGCGTGGTCATGAGCGCGACGTTCTCGCCGGACATCCGGCGCCAGCCGAGTCCGCGCGCGTTGAGTCCGGTGGCGGTGCCCGGGAAATAGAAGGCGAGGATCTCGCGATAGCCGTGGCCTTCGACGCCCATCTGGTCGGCGCCGCGCTGGCACATGCCGACGCCGTGGCCTTCACCCGCGCCTTCGAAGAGCAGGTGTCCGCCATTTTCGGTGACCTCCCAGCGATCGCTGCGCACGCTGTTCCAGCCGATCGCGCGGCCGATCGCGAAGCGGAATGAACTGGCGGCGAGACGGACGGGCTCGCCCGAGCCGGAGAGGAGCAGCACGCGCGCGCGTCCGGATGGCGTGCGCTGAGCGACCTGAATGGCGCGCAGGTCGGCGGGGACTTGCAGCTTGGAGCGCTGGAGCGCGGCGGCGATCTTCTGCGCGTCGACGCTCCATTGCCAGCGTCCGGCGGCGGGGCGCTGGCACCAGGGGTCGGGATGGGCGCGCAGGAAGGGGACGCGCAGGCCGTCCCACACGGCGGTGGAATCTTCGGTCATGCCGCCGCAGTTGCGCGAGTAGGCGGTGTAGGCGGGCTTGCCCTCATACCAGAGGAGCTCGCCGGCGGTGGCGTCGGCGAGCGATTGCAGGCGCTCGGTGACGAGGTCGGGTTCGAGGCGCTGGCAGTGCGTGGTGCCGCAGAGGTCGTACCCTTCTTTAGCGTGGCGTGCGCGGAAGTGGATGGCGAAGGTGCGGATGGCGACGGCCATCGCTTTCATGGCTTCGTCGCTCTTGAAGGTGCTGCTTTCGCCGGCGAGGACGGCGGCGACGTACTGCTCGAGCGGCATGTCGATGGTCGCGGAGCTGACGGCGGGCTTGAGGCGGACTCTCAGGATGGCGGGTGCGGCGCGGAGGATGGTGCAGAGGAAGAGAAGGGCAAGAACTCTCACGCGTGGCCTCGGGCTTTGAGGATACGGGCGGCGATGGGGGCGGCGTCGGCACCGCCGGAGCGTCCTTGAACGAGAACGGCGATGGCGAGGTCGTCGGTGAAGCCGGCGAACCACGCGGCGTTGCGTCCGCTGCCGGTCTTGCCCGCGATCGAAAGTCCGACGACTTGCGCGCGTTGTGCAGTGCCGTAGGTGACGGCGTCTTCCATGCCGGCCTTGATCGCGGGCGCGATGTGTTCGGCGAACCGAGTGTAGGCGCCGGCGAGCGTTGCAGGAGTTGCGATCACTCCCTCTTCGCCGAGTGCCTGGAGTTCGAGCGGGGCGCGGTGCGCGTCGAGGCCCCAGTCTTCGAGTGCGAGCGTGAGTTCGGCGGACGTGAAGCGGACGGCGACGTGGGCGGTGAAACAGTTACAGGAATAGGCGATCGCAGTGCGGACCGTCATCGGCGTCGAGAGCGGCGGGTGCGTGCACGCGAACGAGCGCCCTGCGATCTGGAGATCGCGGGGGCAAGGAAAGGACTCGTCGGGGCGGAGGCGGCCGCGGGTGATGAGGGTTTGGAGGATGAGAGGTTTGAGCGTTGAGCCGGGTGGGGCGGCGAGCGTGGGTAGTTCGGCGAGGAGGACGCGCCGGGTTTTGCGACTCAGGAGGACGGCGCCGCCGTGCGCGCCGGCGAAGGGCCACGTTCCGGCGGCGAACAGGGTCGCGATAGCGTGGCGGCGCAGCATGGTTCGATCATTCCTTCGATCATCCCAGTGTATTCCGCGCGCGGCCGGCGCGATAGAGCAGGACGCCGCCCATATTGCTGATGACGACGACGGCGCAGATCTTGCTTGCGAATACGGCGCGGCTCGCTACATCGACCACGGGATAGGCGGCGATGCAGAGGCTGACGAGGCTCGAGATCAAACCGGCCGCGGCGGCGAGCTTCAGCCATCCTGGCAGTTGGGTGCGGAGCGCCGCGGCGCCGAACAGCGGGATCGCGAAGAGTGCGACGTAGACGATGGCGTAGTGGACGATCGACGCGGCGGTGAGGAGTTGGCTCGCTTCCTGTTCGCGGGCGCCGAGCAGGCTGAGGATGATCAGCGCCGTGGCGAGGGCGGCCACGAAGTAGATCGAGTTGACGGGAGTGCGATGCCGCGGATCGAGGCGCGTGAACCAGGCGGGCGCGAGATTGTCCCAGCCGGCGGCCATCGGCAGGCGCGAGAGTCCGGTGAAGATCAGGCTCGAACTGGCGACGGCGCGCGCCATGAGGAGCGCGATACCGAACTGCGCGGCCAGTCCGGCGATGCCGCCGCCTTCGCCGAACGCAGCGCGGAAGGTCTGCGGGATAGGGCCGATCACGTTGATTGGCTGATTGCCGACGAAGGCGAGCACGGCGCTCGTGCCGAGAATGAACATCGCGGCGATGATTGGTGCGGAGATGAGCACCGATTGTCCGATGGTGCGGGCGGCGGCGCGGCACTCGCCCGCCATGATGGCGACGTATTCGAAGCCGCTGAGCGCGCCTACGGTCATCTGTCCGAAGATCGCGAGGTTGAACCAGTTCGCCGCGGGGAGTGCCAGCGGGAGCGCCTCGAAGTGCCGGGTGGAGCCGTGCGCCACCGCCCACAGCGGCAGGCCGAGCAGAATGACGTAGGCGGTGAGGATCATGACGCTGCCCGCGTTGTGCAGCCACTTGCCGATGTTCAGGCCAAGCACGGCGACGAGGGTGATCGCGGCCATGAGTCCGCCGGTGATGGCGAGTGTCGCCCAGCGGCTCGCAGGGATCCACTTCCACGAGGGGCCGAACATGTATGCGAGGTCAGTCGGCACTACGAAGAGGATCGCGCCCATGACTACCACGGCGTAGACCCAGAGATTCCACGCGATCAGGAAGCCGGCCATTTCACCGAAGGCTTGCTTGGCCCACTGATAGAGTCCGCCTTCGAGCGGGATCAGGCGATTGAGATAGATGACGACGGCCGCGAGCGGCAAGTAGAACAGGAGCATCGCCACGACCCAGAAGACGACGTGGGCGCGTCCGAGTTTGGCGGCGATGCCGACCCAGGACGAGCCGACCACACAGAGCACCTGCGCGAGCACCAGATCGCTCAGGCCGAGTTCTTTGCGCAGTGCCGCGGACTCTTCTTTCACGGTTGAACAATCATGCCACAGGCGGCAACTGTGTGTCTCTTGGGCCTTGTAGACTAAGACGTAATGAGGCTATCCGCTGTTTTGATCTTTATGGGCGCCGCCGTGTGCCTGGCGCAGACACCCGCCGAATTGATGAATGATCGCATGGTGCGAGCCGCGATGGATGCGGCACAGCGCAACGAACCGCAGACGCTCGATTTGCAGGCGCGAATTTGCGAGATCCCCGCGCCGCCGTACCACGAGGAGGTGCGCGGGCGCGAGCTTAAGCGGCTGTTCGAGGAGCTCGGACTGAAGGATGTGCGGGTGGATGGAGCGGGCAACGTGATCGGCGTGCGGCCCGGCAAGGCGGCGCATCCGAACCTGGTATTCAGCGCGCATCTCGACACGGTCTTTCCCGAGGGCACGAATGTGAAAGTCACGCGGGAAGGCGAGATCATGAAGGGTCCCGGGATTGGCGATGATTGCCGCGGACTGGCGGTGATGTTGTCGGTAATCCGCGCGCTTAACGAAGGGCACGTGGAGACGCCGGGCACGATCACGTTCGTCGCGGATGTCGGCGAGGAAGGGTTGGGCGATTTGCGCGGGATGAAGAGTCTCTTCTTCGACAGCCTGAAGGGACAGATCGATAAGTTCATTTCGGTGGACGGCACGGGCCTTGGGATCACGCACATCGGGGTGGGCAGCAATCGCTACAAAGTGATGTTCAAGGGGCCGGGCGGGCATAGCTATGGAGCGTTCGGGATGGCGAATCCGATACAGGCGATGGGGCGCGCGATAGCCAAGATCGACGCGATCGAAGTGCCGCGACAGCCGAAGACGACGTTCAACGTGGGACGGGTCGGCGGCGGGACGTCGATCAACGCGATTCCGTTCGAGGCGTGGATGGAGGTCGATATGAGGTCGGCCGATCCGGTTGCGCTGAAGGATGTGGACACGAAATTTCACGCGGCGTTGAGGGAGGCGGTAGCGGAGGAGAACGCGCGCTGGAATAATCGCGGACCGGTGAGCGTGGCGGCGGAGTTGGTGGGCGTGCGACCGGCGGGGCAGACGGCGAAGGAGAGCGCGATCGTGCAGAGTGCGATGGCGGTGTCGCGCGCGATGCAGATTGAGGAAGTGCTGCGCGAGGGGTCGACGGATTCGAACGTACCGATGAATCTGAAGATCCCTGCGATCACGATCAGTGGCGGCGGTGGGGGGACAGGCGCGCACTCGTTGAACGAGACGTTCGACGCCAAGGATTCGTGGCGTGGGACGCAGAGGGCGTTGCTGCTGGCGATTGCGCTGGCGCGGTAGGTCAATAACGGCCGCTATTGGGGGGTGAGGATGCTGCCCCAGATTACCTGGTAGGCTTCCACCTGCTGGTAGATGTCCTTGCCTGCCCGGACGAAGACGCGCATGGTGGGCTTGAGGCGGTCAGCCTCGACGAGTTGGCCATCTTCGAGGAAGCGCGTGTCCTTGCGAAGCGCGATGCTGAGATCGCCGGCCGCACGGGTATGAATCAGGACGCGTTGCGCGTCGAGGCGCGATACGACGCCCGAGTACGTGATGTTGCCCGCGGGGATCACGGGCTCGGCGGCAGGATTGTACGCGCGGTATCGGCCCATCGTTTGCGGACGAGGCGGCGGCAGGGGCTGGATCACGTGGATCGTCATCGCGTAGCGCAACGCGGTGGCAGGCAGGCGCTCGGAGAGGACCTCGACTTTTTCGCCGGGGGCGAGGCGCGAGGCTTCAATCAACTTCTGATCGCGCTCCACGTAGGTCTTGGAATCGAAGCGGTAGCGGAGGACTTCGTTGTCGGCGGCGCGGATGCTCACTTCGCCGGTGGGGCGCGCGTCGCACTCCAGGACCGTGCCGCGAACCAGCGCGCCGTTCGACGGCGTTTGCGAAGCCCCTACCCAGGGGAGCAGCAGCAGGACCCCGATCATCCGCATACGGGCACCTCTCTGTTCACGGTAACATGCGCGGTGCGTCATTCTGCGTCATTCCGGGCTCGCGCCGATTTGAACGTGGTCCAGAATACGCCGGCCTACTGAGGGTTTGCGATCGAGCGCGCGGTTGTGGCGGCGGCCGTACACGAAGTCGCCCATGAACCAGCCCATGGCGCCGCCGGCGAGCACATCGCTCGGGAAGTGCTTGCGGGCACCGACGCGCGCCACGACCACGGTGGAGGCAAGGCCGTACGCGAGTACGTAGACTATCGGCTTGGGATATTCGTGCGCGACCACAGAAGCGAGCGCCCAGATATTGAGGGCGTGGCCCGATGGAAAGCTGGAGTTCCAGCGGCCGTTCGGGCTGTTTTCGAACGCGCCGCGACCGTTGGCTTCGAGCGGGCGGGCGCGATTGGCGATGAGCTTGATTGCCTCGCCGACCAGGTTCGCGTCGACGAGGGTTTCGAACGCGATCAGGCCCGTCTCGCGCAGGCGCTCATCGTGCTTGCCCGTGCCGATGAAGTAGAAGCCGGCGCTGATCGGAATCAGAGAGTAGGCAGAGCCGAAGCGCGATCCCCAATTGGAAACCGAGACCTGTGACTTCGAGTTGGGAAGCCGGGTAACGACCCAATGATCCGTGGCGACGAGGGCGGCGGTGGCGCCTCCGAAGATCGCCCACCATTTGATGTCGCTCTTGGCGGTGTGTACGGGGCTGGTCCAGATCAACTTCTGATCCTGAATCACGTAAAGGGGCATCCGAGTGAACGGGTGAAGCCACACGGTCTTTTCGTAGAGGTCCTGATCCTTGATGACGGGGGGGCCGGGTTTGACTTCGATCAGCGGGTCGGTTTGAGCATGGCCGATAGCGAGCAGAAAGAAACCAGCGGCAAGGACTTTCATCACAGCTCCTACCCGCTGGGTGCTGCACGCCGGGTGCCTGTGTGCGCTTGAGGTCATTTCGGGGTCGCCCAGGAACCCCAAGCGGCGCGCGCGATTTTGGCGATAACGAGCTCACGTGTTTCCTGCGGCGCGGTGGAATCGGAGACGAAGACGGCGATCGCGAGATGGCGTCCGCCGGGAAGCGTGATGATGCCGGCGTCGTTGGTAGCGCGTGTGAGCGTGCCGTCGGTGCCGGAGGTTCCGGTCTTGTGCGCGACGCGCGTGCCGGCGGGAAGGAGTCCTTTGAGGCGCTTGGGGCCGGGCGTGCTGGCGGCCATCATATCGTCGAGCAACTGGTGGCTGGCGGGCGAGAGTCCGCGTCCGGCGTGGAAGTAGCCGAGCAGTTGGACCATCGCGTCGGGCGTGGCCCAATTGCGGTACTGCACCATCGGGTCGCGCGACATTTCGAGTTCAGTGGTGGCGACCGTAACGCCGTGCACGCCGAGGTCGCGGAGGTAGCGGGTCACGGAGGACGCGCCGCCTACGAGGCGAAGGAGGACATCGCTCGCCGTGCCATCGCTCTCTGCCACGGCGAAGCGGATGATCTCACGCAGGGGCAGGGACGTGCCCTCGGGATGCTGGTCGCGGATTGGACTGTGAAGGGCGGCCGGAACGAGTTCGCTCCTGGCGATGTGGACGGTTTGGTGCAGGTTGAGTTTGCCCGCGTCGACGAGGTGGAGTGTCGCCATCGCGATCGGGAATTTGTAAACACTCTGCATCGGGAAATGGTCGGCGTTGTGATACCCGGCACGCTCGCCGGTCTCGATGATCAGCGCGGCGGCACCGACTTTGCCCTGCGCGAGGCGGGCAATTTCGGCGAAGGTCGAGGCTGGGTTCGGCGCGGCGAAGAAGAAGAGGACGACGGGCAGCATTTCTTTCATTCTCGCCGAACATTTTCGCCGAACATTTTCGCTGAACATTCTCGCTGAACTATTGACATCCTAATTCATTAGTACTATAAAAACTTATGTCCGCACGATTGTGTGTTGCCCTGCTGGCGCTGGCCGCCGTTGCGAGCGCGCAGGACGCGCTTCCACAGGCCATGAAGGATGGCGACGCCGCTTACTTGAAGGGTGATTACGAGGCCGCACGTGTTGCCTTCACGCGCGCCTGGGATTTGGCGCAGGAGACGCCCTCGGAAAATCCCGTACGTTACGACGTTCTCAAGCGGTTGACCAGCGTGCGAGCCGCGGCGGGCGAGTTCGCGGACGCCGACAACTGGCTGCAGCAGGCAGTGACGTGGCGCGAGAACACGCTCGGGCAGAAGGATCCCAAGATTTCCGAGGATCTGCTGATCTCGGTGAATCTTTGTCGCGGAATGAAAGATCTGGGGCGCGCGCTGGTGATCCTGCGACGCGTGCAAGGAATGCACGTGGGGTTGTACACGTTCAACAGCGTGCAGGTGGCGGACGATTTCAGCCGCGTCGCACAGATCTACGGCGAGCAGAAGGATCTCGAACAGGCGATCCTCGCGCTGACCGCCGCGAAGGACATCCGGACAAAATTGTTCGGTCTGCTCGACCCTTCGCTGATTTCCGATCTCGACCGGTTGGGCGAGTATTACACAGTGCAGCGCCTT
>JAOAPT010000493.1 GCA_025463045.1 Candidatus Solibacter sp. | reverse complement strand
CGCTCCCTTGCTCGCCAAAGCGCGAGTGACGGTCGCGGCTCGGATTGGGGGCTTGCGAAGCAGCAGGGCGCTGCTTCGATTAGCACGGAATCAAGCGGTCACGGCACTAGCGGAGTTGCACGAGCTTTCCGTCCTGAAAATCGAAGAGGTGCATCTTGCGCAGGTCTGGCTCGGAAACGGGCGCGAGGCGCTGCAGGTAAAAATGGAGCGTGTGGTCGCGAAACCACAGGTCGGCGATGAACGCCATGTCCCAACCCTCGAACGGATCGTGAAGAAATGCGGCCTCACTGTGTGGCGGCAGGTGAGGATTCAGCGCGCGTAGTTGTTCGATCGTCTGCCAGGTGAGCCGCCCGACGTCGGCCATCGAGGCGCGCCCGTACGCGCGACGGCGGTAGTCGTTTTCTTTCGCCCAGAGGAAGAGTGCGGAGACCAGCAGGGCGGCGAGCAAGCCCGTGCGCCCGATGCGGCGGAAGCCGGGTTCGGAGGAGAGAAAATTCGCTGCCGCGTCCGCGAGATCGGTCAGCACCACCGCCGCGAAGACCGCCCAGCCGGCGAGCGGAATGTACAGGCACGCGCCGCTGCGGCCTTCGAGGAACACGATGGGCAGGGGCGTGAGCATCAGGAAGACGAAGCAGAAGCGCAGCACCGGACGATCACGCCGCCAGGCGAGATAGAGCAGGAGCAGCCACACGGCGACTACTCCGTGCCAGGTGAAACGGCCGCCGGAGAGGAACAACTCGCCGAAGTAGATTTTGTGAGCTGCGAAGAACTGATGCCATGTGAAGACGGGACGATATCCCTGCGCGCCCAGCAGCGGGTCCGGACCGAAAATCTTGCCAAAGAAGTAGACCGCGCTGAGGAGTGCGGCGAGAAGGATCGGGAGTTGCAACGCGGCGATCCGCAGGCCTTTTCGCGGCGCGCAAAAGTATTCGTAGGCCAGCAGCACGAGGGGCAGCGTCAACGCCATTTCCTTGGAGTTGAGCGCGCAGAGATAGAGCCCGATGACGAGCGCGATCTCGCGGCCGCGGAGTGCACGGCCCTGCGAGCGCACCCGCGCATAGCAGATCAGCGCCGCCATGTAGAAGGCGAAACAGAGCACGTCGTAGAGGAACGCCGTGCTGTAATACAGCATGCTGAGGCCGGCGTGATAAGCGGTGATGAGGGTGGCGATCGCCGCCTGTAGTTCGTCGGCGCCGGCGAGCCGAGCGAAGCGGTACATCAGGTAGAGGTTCACCAACAGCACAGCGAGCAAGGCCGCGTGGTACGGCAGAGGATTCAGCCCAAAGACCTGCAGGAGCGGCATGTAGAACAGGCCCGCCATCGGCCGGTACGATCCGCGCCACGGCATGAACTGCTCGAGCAGCAGGCGCGCAGGACCCATCCGCCAATACTGGTCCATGTTCATCATGTCGTCGGCCGTGAAGTGCGCCCACAGTCCTTCCCAGTTGAAGTAGACGAAGTAGGCGAGAATCACGAGGGCGAAGGTGAGCTTCGTGGCGCGCGCGGATTTTTCGGAGACCGGTGCCAAGGACTTATGGTAACGCCGCCGATCGCGCCTACTTGCCGCGCGTCAGGCCGAGCGCGCGAATCCTCTTATGGAGGTTCGTCCGCTCCATGCCGAGCGTGCGCGCCGCGCCGGAGACATTCCAGCTCGATTCCTCGAGCGCCCGCAGAATGTGTTCGCGCTCCGCCGATTCGCGCGCTTCCTGGATCGTCGATTTCGGCCCTGCCTCGCGCTGCACCCGCACCTCGACGGGGATCGCCTCGCGCGTCAGGCGCTCGCCCTGGGTGAGGATCGCCATGCGCTCCACGACGTTGCGCAACTCGCGCGCGTTGCCCGGCCAGCAGTAGGCCTCGAGCAGCGGGTAAACGCCTTCGTCCATCACCTTGCGCTTGAAATTATTGCGCGCGCAGAACTCCTCGAGGAAGTACTCGGCGAGCAGCTTGATATCGTGCGGCCGTTCGCGGAGCGCCGGCACGCGGATCGGTACCACGCTCAGGCGATAGAACAGATCTTCGCGGAATTTCTCCCCCTGCACCATCGCGCCCAGATCGCGATTCGTTGCCGACACCACGCGTACCGTGACGCGGATGATCTGCTCTCCGCCCACGCGGTGGAACTCGCCCTCCTGCAGCACGCGCAGCAGCTTCGCCTGCGACGCGCCATGCAGGTCGCCGACCTCATCGAGGAAAATCGTGCCGCCATCGGCCAGCTCGAACTTGCCGCGCCGCAGGGCGGTAGCGCCCGTGAACGACCCCTTCTCGTGCCCGAAGAGTTCGGTCTCGAGCAATTCGGTCGGGATCGCCGCGCAATTTACTTTGACGAATGGACCGCTCGCGAAAGGGCTCGCGTTGTGAATGTGCGCGGCGAGCAATTCCTTGCCCGTGCCCGATTCGCCGATCAGCAGGACGCGCGCATCGCTGCGCGCCGCCATGCTGGCCTGCTCCACGGCGCGCTGCCACACCGGAGTGCCGCCGATCATCTTGGGCGAGTTGCCCACCAGCTCGCGCAGGCGCTCGTTCTCCTGCCGCAGCGTGGATTGCTCCATCGCATTCTTGACGGCGAGCAGCACGCGATCGCGGCTCAAGGGCTTTTCCAGGAAATCGAACGCTCCCGCGCGCGTCGCCTCCACTGCGTCGGCAATCGTGCCGTGACCCGAGATCATGATCGCCGGAGCGGTGCCGTTGTTGAGGCGCACGACTTTCAACAGATCGATGCCGCTGCCGTCGGGCAGCTTCATATCGAGCATGTAAGCGTCGGCGCGCCCCGCGTCGGGATGCTTCCCGAATTCGGTCACGCTCTTGCACACGTTCACGGAGTAGCCTTCGCGCTCCAGAATCATGCGCAGCGAGCGGCCGATATTCTCTTCATCATCCACGATCAGAATGCGTTTCGATGCCATTAGTTGCAACGGGCAGCAGCACGCGGAAACCTGCGCCGCCCAGTTCTCCTTTCACCACTACAATGTCCCCGCCGTTCAACAACGCACTCTTGCGCGCGATCGAAAGTCCCAACCCCATGCCGCGCTTCTTGAAGGAAATGGTGGGCTCGAACAGACTCGCGCGCGCCTGCTCGCTCAGCCCCGGACCGGAATCGTGCACCTCGATGGCGACGCGCCCCTCGTTCGACGCCGTCACGCCGAGAATCTTGCCGCCTTCGCCGGCCGCCTCCGCCGCGTTCTCGAGCAGGTTGGTCAGGATGCCCTTCAGCAGATCCTGATCGGCCTCGGCTTCGAGCGCGCTCTCCGTCAACCGGCAGTCGTAGGCGACTTCGGGATGCGCGGTCTTGAGGAATGCGATCCTCTCCTGTAAGAGCGAATTCACGTCGACGGGTCCGGGCTGTACAGGCGGCTCGGTGGCGAATTGCGAAAAGGCGCGGATCCGGCGCTCCAGCGTTTCAATTTCGTCGACCACGATCTGCGTGGCCTGCTCCATGAAGACGCGGTCGGCGTCATCGTAGCGCACCAGCATCTCTTCCACGGTCAGGCGGATCGGCGTCAGCGAGTTCTTCACTTCGTGCGCCATCTTGCGGGCCAGCGTCTGCCAACTTGCGAGCTGCCGCAGGTAGACCAGGCGTTCCGTGCTCTGCTGCAGCGCGCCCGCCATATTGTTGAAGGCGACGATGGCGCGCCCGATTTCGTCGTCGCTGCGCGCCGGCACGCGCGCTTTCAAATCGCCGCCGGCGAGCTGGCCCAAGCCTTTGGTGAGCTCCTGAATCGGACGGCTGATGCGGTGCGCGAGGTAGACCAGGAGCGCGAGCGAGATCAACCAGATCCCCGCCGCCAGCAGCACGTAGGTTGTTTTGATGCCGCGCCGCAGATCGCGCTCGTTCGCCGCCGCCACGGCATTGCGCGCGTCGCGAATTTCGCGCGTCAGGCGATCCAGCGCAACGTCGCCGAGGCTCGCGGAGTAGACCCAGATTTCGTTGTCGTGCCGTACCAGGTAATCGAGCTGGTTGCCGTCCTGCCCGGCGCGTACGAAACGGTCGCCCTCCAAACCGCCGGAGAAGGCGCGCACCTCGTCGGGCCACGCGGCGCGATCCAACGTTGTGTACTTGCGCGGGGCAAGCTTGCCGCCGTGCGCGTCACGTCTCAGGTCTTCACAGGCGCGCTGGTAAAACTCTTTCGCGGTGCGCGTCAGGGATTTCGAGAGCGTGTCCAGCCGCGCGGTGGAGGACATATCGATGCTCTCTTCGAGCAGTGACGTGGTGATCCACACCGTGGCCGCCAGCGGTGCCAGCGTGGCCGCGAGAAAGATCAGGACCAATCTGTTGCGGAGCCGGTTCACCCGTTTCGAGACCCGCGGCCGCCCATGCGAGGCATATCGGTCAGCCGCACACGCGCTTCGAACGGACCCCAATGGATTTCGGGGGAATTCTTTTTGCTGAGCGCGTCGATCAATCCGCGAAAGCTGATCCCCGGCTGATCTTCAGCGGCGAAATCCCGCGGACTGCCCGTGCGTAGATTGAAGCGCAGCCAGTAGAATCGATCCGGCGCCAGATTCAGGGTGGGGATCGCCATCTGATTCAGGCACCACTCCTCCGCCGCGACCGCCGACAGCCGTTCGGCTGTACGCGGCGAACTGCCGAGTTGGGTCACGGAATAGGTCGCCTCCCACAGATCCCAACTGACCACGAAACGCCCTTTCTGTTGTTTCACCACCAGGGACCTGTCGTCGTTGAACAGCTCGATCTGTGCCACGTAGGCCACCACATCGCCATCCTTCAGGCGCTCCAGGGGCTTGCCGGTGAGGAAATGCAAAGTTGGGACGGCGACGTGCAGATTATCGCCATCATATTGAACCTTCAAGGTTTCGGCGGCCAGCGCGCGGAGTAGAGAAGTCGCCAGGCCGGCCAGGAGCCAGCTTCTGCGGCTGATCTTAATCTCCCGCGCGGGGATGTCCATTCAATAAATCATGCCCATCATGAAGACCGGTTCGACGTGGCCGCCCCTCACCGGGAACGCTACCGCGAGCGAAAAAATCGACTCCTTAAAGCCCACACCGACGGAATGCCGCGCGATCGCCGGTTGTCCGCTATCCCAAACCGCGCCCGCATCGTAGAACGCCTGAAGCGGGCCATACCTGTACTCGACGGAATTGTGTATCAGCCGGTTTCCACCGATAGGGTCTATATCGAATTTGTTCCAGCCGCGGAGGTAGGAACTATTCCCCGCGACAAACCGGTCGGCGAGCGGAGCTTTTCCGCCGATTGCGCCGGCTTCCACGCTCTCCAGCACCTGGTGTTTACCGCGCCCGATGCGGTAGTGCAAGCCCATTGTGTGCGAGTTGTAGACGAAATCCGTGTTCAAAGCCCTAGTCGCAACGCGTAGCGTGTAGCCGGCATCCACGTCCTGCTGGAATTGGGATTCGCCGAGACGCTGGTGATAGCGCAGCGTCGTGATCAGGGCGTTGGCGGCTTCGTAATGCGAGGCAGGGTATTGATTCTGAAAACGTTCGAAGCCCAGGCCGATCTCGAGCGTGAGCGGCTTGGCGAGGACGATGACCGCCGTCGGCTGAAAGTTCTGCCGCGTCCGGTAGGCGTCCGACGTCACATTCGGACGGGCGGCGAGCGCGTCCAGGGTGTTTTGATTCCACTGCTCGTGGTAGCTCTCGAACTGGAAGCGCAGATTCACGCGGTCCGTGCCCAAGTGTTTGTTCTCGTAGCGCGCAGAGATCCCGGCGAAGCGCTCGTTGAGCGTGTCGCCGTCGCTCGCCAGACCGAACAGGAAGGTGTTCTGTTGGACGGTGAAGCCGAGCGCGCCGGCGCCGCTCCATCCCTGCTTGGAATTGTAGACGAACTTGGTGATGGTGGCGTCGATATTCGCCCGCGAGGGTTTGACGTCGAATTCGACGAGCACATGATCGGGCACGTCGCCGCGGAGAATGTGGTGGCTCACCTCGCGCGCCGAGAATTCTTTCTTCAAGCGCGCGGCCAGACCGTCGAGCACGCCGGGATTGAGTTTCTCTCCAACCAGCGCGACGAGATCTTTCCGCAAGCCCGCGCTGATGCGGTCGTTCTGGTCCGATACGTTGGTCTTCCAGCCCTTGCCGGCGACGATCACGGTATCCACCGTATAACGCTTATTTACGTTAAGGTCGGAGTCTTGCGTTCCGGCGAAGAGCAGGCTGCCCAGGAACAGGCAGCCCAGCCAGGAGTATTTCATGCCGTCCGCAAAAGCACGCTGGAGGCCAATGACAACTAATTGAAAATAGGAGGGATGAAGGAATGCGGGTTGTGACTTGCGTTCACAGGTGTGGAGAGCGGAATCGTTGGAGCCCGCGCTACCCGGGCAGGCGAGGCCTGGTACTGATTCCCGGTCAGCAACTGACGCTGGGTCAGCGACTGACGATCGATCAGCCTTAGAGGACCTTCGCCAGCTCGGTAGCAAACGCGCTGCGGGGTGACTGTTCGCGATTCCTGCCGCCACGCTTCTTGCGGTCGGGACGCTGTTCAGTGGTGGTTCGGTTAACGGCATTGGGTGCTGCGGCGGTGGACTGCGTTGCGCCGCGGGGAGCGTCCTTGCCTTTCGGCGGCTGCGCTGGATTGGCGCGCAACAACCGGTCTTCCAAGGGTGCGCGGTCGAAGCGGCGAATGATGGATTGCATCTCGTCATTCGTCGGCGCTTCGACAAAAGCGAAGCCCTTCGATTCTTGCGTTTCGTGGTTTCGGATCACCTTTACGGCATCGGCCACAAGATCTTCAGCGGCCAGCCATTGCTTAATGTCATCGGCGGTGACCCAGGTAGGAAGGTTGCCAAGAAATACGGTGAAGCTCATTCAGTTAGTTTTTGATACTCCGTGGTTGGATTTGCGGCACTTCAAGGGGAGGATTCCGATCTGCCATATAGATAGTATCAGAGTGGGTCCGATGATTGCAAACGGTTGATTTTTCGCACGCTATCGCGTCATTTGCCCCGACGCGAAATCCGGTTTAATAACACCGAAAACCCACATAATGCGCCCCCGCCTGCTAAAACGAGGATAGAAGAATCCGGTTCGGGCACCGTCGACACTGTTTCTTGATTTGCCGTACTCTCTATTTGACCCAGGGGAGTATCGAAAGATTCGAAATTCATATACCCGAGCGGCGGGAAATCCTCGAATCCGAGCGTCACTCCGCCAATCAGCCCGCCGACACTGAGCGGACCGCCCGCCAGGGAGACGAACAGATCCTGCCGAAGCGTGTACGGCGCCAGATCGAGCGTGACCCCGGGCCCATCATTCCGCAGGGTCAGGATCGCCGGGCCACCGGCGAAAATTCCCTGTGAAAGCAGGGGTGAGAGCTGGAAGAACCCTTGCAGCGTGGAAACCGCGCCTTGGTAGCCCGAACTGGAAAACGAGCCATCCTGGACGCTCAACGGCTTGCCGATATCCACCGAGACCGACCCATCCGCCGACCCCAGCCACGCTGAAAAACCTCCCGAGCCTGCTATTGGCGCGAAAACCAGCGCGAAACTGATCTCGGTCGGATTGGGGGACAAGCCGAATGTAGTCGCGTTCCTGCTGAAACTCCCGCTGAGGATTTCAAAGGCCAGCGTATCGCCGGTCTGCAACTGGGCGGTGTTATTGTTCGTGACGTCGACGATCGTCGCCCCCGCGAGTCTCGAGGCCGCGAACATCGACATCAGCAATACCAAATACAACTTCATCCGCCGCAAGTGTAGGCTGTTACATGGCGGATGAACAGGGCTCACGGTACTAGCAACGCAAGTCTGTTATCTAATGGTTTGGGTTACGATACCCCATGCTCTGGTGGAATTTCGCCTTAGAGAGGATGCCATGACCGCCCCCCTCACACCGCTCGACTTCCTTGCCCGCAGCGCCCGCACCTGGCGCGATCGCCTCGCGGTGGTCGATGGCGATCGCCGCTTTACCTACGCGGAGTTCGCGGCCCGCGTCGAGCGCCAGGCCGCCGGTCTGCAGGCGCTCGGCGTCGGACCCGGCGATCGTGTCGCCGTGCTCGCGCCGAATTGCGCCATGGCGCTCGAAGCGCACTTTTCCCCGATGAGGATCGGCGCCGTCCTGGTGATGCTCAATACCCGGCTCGCCGCCGCCGAACTTGCGTGGATCCTCGCTCACTGCGGCGCGAAGGCCGTGCTGGTCGATCCCGCGCTCCGCCACCTGATCGCGGGCAGCGTCGTTGAACATGTGATCGACGATTACGAGGCGTTTCTTGCCGCCGCGCCCGCCCACTGCGCGCCCGTCCCGGTCACCGACGAGAACGCCTGCATCGCGATCAATTACACCTCCGGCACCACCGGCTTTCCCAAAGGCGTGATGTTCAGCCATCGCGGCGCGTGGGTCAACGCCATCGGCGAGATCATTGAGTATGGCCTGACGCAGCGCAGCGTCTACCTGTGGACGCTGCCCATGTTCCATTGCAACGGCTGGTGCTTCGCGTGGGCCGTCACCGCCGCCGGAGGACTCCACATCTGCTTACGCCAGCCTGATGCTCGCGAGGCCGTCGCGCTCATTCAGCAGCAATCCGTCACGCACCTCTGCGGCGCTCCCGTGGTGGTCAGTTCGCTGGCGCAATTCTGCGCTGCGAATCAGGTGAAGTTCGCGCACGCGCTGCGGATTGTCACCGCCGGAGCGCCGCCCCCTCCCGCCGTGATCCGCGCCGCCGAGGCTACCGGGGCCGAGCTCTGCCACGCCTACGGGCTTACCGAAACCTACGGCCCGCACACAATCTGCGCCTGGAATCCCGCATGGGACGACCTCCCCGCCCCCGAACGCGCTCTCCTCAGAGCGCGCCAGGGCGTCGCGTACCTGGTGGCCGGTACCGACCTGCGCGTCGTGGACGTCTCTATGAACGACGTCCCCGCGGACGGGCAAACGATGGGCGAAGTCCTCATGCGCGGCAACAACGTGATGCTCGGCTATTACGCCAGTCCGAAAGCAACGGAAGAGGTGTTCCAGGGCGGATGGTTTCACTCGGGCGATCTTGCCGTGGTCCATGCCGATGGTTACATCGAGCTTCGCGATCGCATGAAGGACATCGTAATTTCGGGCGGCGAGAACATCTCTTCCATCGAGGTGGAGAAGACGCTCGCCGATCATCCGGCCGTCGCGGAGGTCGCGATCGTCGCCGTGCCCGACGAGAAATGGGGCGAGGTCCCCAAGGCGTACGTCGGACTCAAGCCGGGTTGTGAGGCCACGGCCGAGGAGTTGATCGAGTGGTGCCGCACCCGCATGGCTCATTTCAAAGCGCCGAAGCACGTGGAGTTCGGCCCACTCCCGCGGACCGCCACCGGCAAGATCCGCAAGAACGAGCTGCGCTCGAAGGCAAGGGCAAACGTATGAATATCGAAATCGCACGCGAAAATGAAATCGCAATTGTTACCCTTAACCGGCCTGAGCGCCGCAACGCGCTGTCGCTCGAATTGATGCTCGACCTGATCGCCGCGCTCGACGAGATCGGCCGCACGCGCGAGCTCCGCGCGGTGATTCTCGCCGCCGCCGGCAAGGTCTTCTCCAGCGGTCACGATCTCGGCCAGATGGCCGGCCGCGACATCAACGAGTATCGCCGCATCTTCGACGTCTGCTGCGACCTGATGCAGAAGATCCAGTCGATCCCGCAGCCCGTGATCGCGCAGGTGCAAGGCATCGCGACCGCCGCCGGATGCCAACTGGTTGCGGCCTGCGATCTCGCGATCGCCGCCGAAGAAGCGAAGTTCGCGACGCCCGGCGTGAAGATCGGACTCTTCTGCACGACTCCGATGGTCGCCCTGACGCGCGCCATCGGACGTAAGCGTGCGATGCAGATGCTGCTCACCGGCGAGTTCGTCGATGCCGAGACGGCCGCGGATTGGGGACTGATTAATCAGGTGGTCCCCGTCGCGGAGTTGGCGGATGCGACTCGGGGTATGGCGCAAAAGATTGCAGATGCGAGCTCGCTGGTGGTCGGGCTCGGCAAGCAGGCGTTCTACACGCAGATCGATCTCGATCAGCCGAAGGCGTACGCGTATGCGAAGGAAGTGATGTCGATGAACGCGCTCGCTGCAGATGCGCAGGAGGGGATCGGGGCGTTCTTAGGGAAGCGGGTGCCCTGCTGGGCGGGGAAGTAGAAAATTCTAGAACGGAATCAACTTGAGTCCGGAGATCTTTTCAAAGTGGCGTTGGTTACGCGTAGTAACGGCATATCCCTGCTCCAGGGCGCACGCGCCAATCAGCAAGTCATCGAAAGGAACCGTAATGCCTCGCCGTGCCCCTTCGGCATGAAGCTTACCTACCAGTTCCGCCGTATCAGACGTGATCGAGTAGATCACCATCGTAGTTTTGAGATCGTCCAAAAAAGCGCGCCGAGTCTGTCGGCGTTCCGGCGTGTCGGCGCGATACACTCCATGCGCAAGCTCCGCCACACTGATCGCGCACAACGCGGTTGGTCGATCGCCGATTCGTTCTGCAACGTGTCTCAGGAATTGCGCCACATCGAGTCGCTGGCGCTCGGCCTCAATCAAGATGCTGGAATCGAGAATTACTCCCAGTTCGGAGGATTCCATGGTTTACTGCGTTCCGCAATGCCTTCCTCGACGTCCTTCATGAACCCGTCGTCTAGGGTTGCGGTTGGGTGGAGGGCTTCGGCCAACGCGATACTCTCCGACAAAAGGCGACCTTCGCGCGGCGGCGTGCTGATCATCGCTACGGGGCGATGGTCTTGCTCCACGATGACTTCGACGCCCTCCCGCACCTTGGCCAGCACGGCGTGGAGGTCGCGAGCAAGTTCCGCTTCAGTGATGCGCAGGGTCGCCATCAATACGATCATAACTTACGGCAGGCGCACTCACCGCACCCGCTTGTACACCACGCTCTGCCCCACGCGTGCCGTCTCCCGATAGCCCGCCATCCACCCACGCAGATCGTCGAACGCGCCGATCGCGAGGCGCGGATTGTACCCGCCCAGTCCGTCCACGATAAATTCAGGCCGGGTCTTCGCGAGCTCCGCGCGACGGGCGCGCGCCTCCTCCGTCTCCACCGGCA